>JANXTV010000136.1 GCA_025352185.1 Oligoflexia bacterium | reverse complement strand
CCTCGCGAAAATGGAGCAACTCCTCTTCGTGAATCCCAAGAACGTCGATGCCCTGAATTACCTCGGCTATACCTGGACCGTTCTCGGGCGGAAGCTCGACGAAGCGGGCGAGTATCTCCAGGCGGCGATGAAGCTGAAACCGAATAATGCCTTCATCACCGACAGCTGGGGATGGCACCTTTTCGTCCGCGGTAAATTCGCGGAAGCGATTAAGACGCTCGAAAAAGCCGTGGCGATCAAGGGCGACGAAGCGACGATCCTCGAACACCTCGGTGATGCATACGCCCGGGCGAACCTTCAGGAAAAAGCTTTTGCGACTTACGAAAAAGCCGTGAAATCTTCGAAGGAAGTGAAGGAAAAAGAAAAGATCGCGGCGAAACTCGATAGCGTTCGTCAGGTCCTCGTACAAAACGGCCGAATTAAAGACACGCGCACGGTTTCGCGGAGTCCGGCGTCGGTCGACACCTCCTCCGAAAAGTAAGTTAAACGTTTAAAACAGTAAGGATTTCGGGCACCTTAGACATATGTCAGGTGCCCGATTTTCGTTTCTACGGTCGTTCCCTCGTTGGATCCTTGGTTCCCTGGCGATCCTTTCGCTCGCGGGGTGTGCGACGGCGACGAAGCGCGGGGAGTTCACCGAGCGGGAGATGATGGAGGCGGCTTGTCCCGTCGACTTTTCCGCAAAAACGGTAAAGGGCTCGATCTGGACGAAAGTCGAATCCAAGGAAATGAACGGTCAATTTCCGGCGACGGTCCTTTCCGAATATCCCGTTCGCCTCGCGGTCGAGGTGACGAATCTGATCGGCGCGCCCCAAGCTTGGTTAAAAATCGAAAACGGAAAGACCGAGTTACGGTTCACCGAGGAGAACGAGAAGGAATACGGAAAACCCCCGGCGGCTCGGAGTATGCTCGGAGGTCTACCGCTCGAACTCGCGCCTCGACTTTTCGCGGGTGGGGCGCCGTGCCCGTCGGATACGAAAAACCACGACGTCCGGGTTCACGAAAACGCGGAGGGGGGGCTCGAAGTTGAAGAGCTCGATCTCCGCACCCGGGACCGGATTCGGTTCACGTACGTCTTTACGCGGTACGCCGGAAAGCCTTGGGTAAAAGAAATCCGGTGGGAACGCGTGGTGAAATCGGTAAATCGTCCCGCAAAAGCTTCACCCATTACGTTTTTTCGTGAGGAACCCACGGAACCCGACGGGGCTCCTAGAAAATGGAGCGCCACGTCGTCGGCGGGAGAGATCCGAGTTCGCTGGAAAGATCGAACGGTCTCGAAACCGTAAATTTGACTTAGAAACCCGGATCTTGGTAGCTATGGCGCATCAGGTTTTCGGGGTTCAGGAATGGGAGCCTTTACAGTTATGATGAATCGCAAAAATCCTCTCGTGCTCGTCAGTGCTTTTGCACTGGTCGCGGCGGGAATGTTCTCCGGTTGTTCGAAGAAGAACGAACTGGATCAGACGAATACGTTTTACACATCTTCCATCGCAAAAATTAAGGGCCTCGATCCTGCATTTGCGGATGATCTTTATTCCGGCATCGAAACGACGCGGATTTACGAAGGTCTCATGCAGTACGAATACCTGAAGCGCCCGTACACGCTTAAGCCGGCACTCGCGGAAGCGATGCCGACCCTATCGAAAGACGGAAAAACTTATACGTTCAAGCTGAAGAAGGGCATCGTTTTCCAAGACGATAAAGCCTTCAAAGCTTCGAACGGAAAAGGACGCGAACTCGTTGCCGAAGATTTTGCTTATTCCTTTAAGCGGCTCGCCGATCCGAAACTAAACTCCCCGATGTGGTGGCTCTTCGACGGTAAAATCGAAGGCCTAAACGAATGGAGAGATGCCGCGCAGAAGGCCGGCAAGCCCGACTACTCCGCAAAAGTTTCCGGTCTAAAGGTCGTCGATGCAACGACTCTCGAAATTAAATTGAAGACCCGGTCGTATCAGTTCATCTACTCCCTCGCGATGCCGGCTACTTCGGCCGTCGCGCACGAAGTGGTTGAAGAATACGGACCTGAATTCTTAAACCATCCGGTGGGTACCGGAGCGTTTAAACTCGCCGAGTATAACCCTTCGTCGCAAATCGTTTACGTGCGGAACCCTTCGTTTCGTGAAGATTTCTATCCGACCGAAGGCGAAGCGAGCGATACGGCAGAGGGCCTTCTGGCCGACGCCGGTAAGAAAGTCCCGTTTGTCGATAAAATCGTCATGACCGTGCATACCGAGTCTCAGCCCCAGTGGTTGAACTTCATGCAGGGGAAGCTCGATGCCGCTCCGATTCCGAAGGATAACTTCGCGCAGGCGATCACCGCTTCGAAAGAGCTCACTCCCGAACTGAAGTCGAAGGGGATTCACCTCGTAAAAGAGCCATCCCTGGACATCACGCATACGAGCTTCAACATGACCGACCCGCTGGTCGGAAAAAATAAGCTCCTTCGCCAAGCCATTTCGATGGTGGTGAACGTGCCGGAAGAAATCGAACTCTTCTATAATGGCCGTGCCGTTTCCGCTCAGGGCCCGATCCCTCCCGGACTCGCCGGATACGACGAGAGCCTGAAGAATCCGTATAAAGAGTTCAACATCGAAAAAGCGAAAGAACTTTTGAAAAAGGCAGGATATCCCGACGGAAAAGGGCTTCCGCCGCTTGAATATCTGTCGCTCGCCGATTCGACGGCTCGCCAGATGACGGAATACTTCCAGAAGTCGCTGACGGCGATCGGAATCCAGCTTAAGGTACAGACCTTTAGCTGGCCAGAATTCCAGCAGTCGCTCAAGAATAAGAAGGGCCAAATGTGGTCCTTCGCTTGGGGTGCCGATTATCCGGATGCGGAAAACTTCCTGCAGCTCTTCTACTCGAAGAACTTTTCACCGGGTCCGAACGACTCGAACTTCTCGAGCCCTGAATTCGATAAGCTGTACGAAAAGTCCCTCACTCTGAACGACTCGGCCGAACGGACCGCGATCTATAAAAAGATGGCCGCCATCGTGATCGAGGAGACCCCTTGGGTATTCGGAGTTCACCGCGTGACCTATGGTCTTAGCCATCCTTGGCTAAAGAACTATAAGCCGCACGAGTTCCTCCACGGGATGTCGAAATACTATAAAATCGACACGAGTCTTAGAAAGTAATCCGGGTGGGGAGAATGGCTAAAAAAGTTATTCTCCCCAGTTTGGTTCCCTTCATTCCAAAAAAAGGCAGAGCGAAATGGCAACATTCCTCGTACGCAGGATTCTAGGAGCGATCCCGATCATATTCGGGGTGGCGCTGGTGGTGTTTATTCTCTTTAACGTCGTCGGGGGCGATCCGGCGCTCATGATGGTCGGTAAACACGCGACCGCGCAACAGATCGCCGATATTCGTCACGAATATGGGCTCGACCAGCCCCTCATCATTCAGTTCTTTCACTATCTAAAGGACATCGCGACGTTCGACTTTGGCCGAAGCTACGCGACTCGGCAGAAGATCTCGGACATGATCGCGAACGGAATCGGTCCATCCCTTTCGCTCACGCTTCCGGCATTCACCCTGACGACCCTCGTTTCGGTCGCGCTCGGTCTTCTCGTTTCTTACTTCCGCGGTAAGGTGATCGACCGCGTCTCGGTCATCCTCTGCGTGATCGGAATGAGTATTCCGTCCCTCGGATATATCCTTTTCGGACAGTACTACCTCGCTTACGAGCTGCGCTGGTTCCCGATCTCCGGCTACGATTATTCGTTCCCGGGGCGCTTTGAGTATCTCTTTCTCCCGATGATTCTCTGGCTCATGCTCTCGATCGGTTACGACGTTCGGTTCTACCGAACGGCCATGCTCGAGGAGACCACCCAAGATTACGTGCGTACGGCGCGGGCAAAGGGACTTTCGGAGCCGAAGGTTTTCTTTAAACACGTTCTGAAGAACTCGATGGTTCCGATCGTGACGAACGTGGTTCTCGAAATCCCGCTCCTCATTCTCGGTTCGTTCTTGTTCGAAACCTTTTTCGGAATTCCGGGGCTGGGTAGTATCACGATCGATGCTCTCCATAACTCGGACTTTCCGGTGATTAAAACGATGGCTTTCGTAACCTCGCTGCTCCTGATTTTCGGGAATATCGTTACGGACGTTGTGTACGCCTTAGTCGATCCACGGGTGAAACTGAAATGACCACCTTAACGGCTGCTAGTAATGTGAGTTCGGATCTTTCTAAACCCCTTCCGAAAGGGAGTTCCCTTTGGGCTCTCGGATGGAAACGCCTGAAGCGTGACCGGTACGCGATCGTCTGCGCGCTCATCGTCGCGTTCTACTTCGGGATCGCATTTCTTTCGAAAATGGATCTGATCGCTTCGCCGTGGGATATAAAAGTCGGAGATAGCTACGCCCCGCCGAGCTCCGAAAGTTTTAAGATGTGGCTCGGAGCCGATATCTTCGGTCGAAGCGTCATGTATAAGACGATTTACGGTACGCGTACCGCGATCGGAATTGGACTCGTCGTAACGCTGCTCTCGATTCCGATCGGGGTGATTCTCGGTTCCATTGCCGGATATTTCGGAGGATGGCTCGACGAGCTCATCGTCTGGTTCTATACGACGCTTTCTTCTATTCCTTCGATCCTCCTCCTGATCGCCATCTCCTACGCCCTCGGACGCGGAATTACGGCGATGTATATCGCGCTGATTTCTACGTCCTGGATCGGAATGGCGCGAGTAATGCGCGGGGAGTTCATTAAGCATAAAAGTCGCGAATACGTGATTGCGGCCGACAGCTTAGGGGCATCCCATTTCTCGAAGATCTTTAAGCACATTCTGCCGAACGTATCCCACTTCATCATCCTGAACTTCTCGATGCAGTTCATGGGCGCGATTAAGTCGGAAGTGATTCTGACCTTCCTCGGGGTCGGCGTACAGGGGATCCCTTCGTGGGGAAATATGATCGACGATGCGAAGTTAGAACTCGCGCGCGGAGTCTGGTGGCAGCTCACCGGCGCGACCGTAGCGATGTTCGTCATCGTGCTGGCCTTTAACATTCTCGGCGACTCGCTCCGCGATGCGCTCGATCCGAAGATTAAGTAGTACGGAAGGTGAGAGAGACATGAGCGAAAAAGTTCTCGAAGTTAAGAATCTCGAAACCTCCTTTAAGCTTGAAGACGGCGTCGTAAAGGCCGTCGAAGGCGTTACATTCGATGTCTATAAGGGAAAGACCCTCGGAATCGTCGGCGAATCGGGATGCGGAAAATCCGTTACTTCGCTATCGATCATGCGTCTCATTCCGAATCCACCCGGAAAAATCACGGCGGGGGAGATCCTTTATAACGGTAAGAATCTGCTGAATTTCAGTCCGTCCGAAATGCGTAAAATTCGAGGGAATGAAATTTCGATGATTTTCCAGGAGCCGATGACATCACTGAATCCGGTTTTTACGATCGGGAACCAGCTGATTGAATCGATTGCGCTCCACCAGAAGCTTTCCTCGAAAGACTGCCGAGCGAAAGCGATCGAAATGCTGAAGCTCGTGGGAATTCCTTCGCCGGCGAGCCGAATCGACGATTATCCTCACCAACTCTCGGGAGGGATGCGCCAGCGCGTGATGATCGCAATGGCACTCTCCTGTAATCCAAACGTACTGATCGCAGATGAGCCGACTACGGCGCTCGACGTAACGATTCAGGCCCAGATCCTCGAACTCCTTCGGGAACTCCAGGAGCGGGTCGGCATGGCGATGATCCTGATCACCCATGACCTGGGAGTCGTGGCCGAAGTCTGCGACGACGTCATGGTAATGTACGCCGGGAAAGTCGTCGAGCACGGGACGGTCGAAGAAATTTTTAAGAACCCAAAACACCCGTACACTCGCGGTCTCCTGAACTCGATTCCGACTCTGGCGAAAGATCCCACCGGGAAGGTGAAGAAGAAGCGTCTCGAAACGATTCCGGGAATCGTACCGAGCCTGCTCGATCTGCCGAAGGGCTGCCGATTTCAGGACCGCTGCGCGTTCGTGCTTGACGGATGCCGAACGGGTGACCCTGAGCTGCGTGTAATTAAGGACGATAACCATTTACCCCATTCGATCCGCTGTATCCGGGACCTCTAGGAGTTTACGATGAGCCTCAACTCGAATCCACAAACTGGTGACGTCCTTCTCTCGGTTAAGAATATCGTAAAGCGATTTCCCATTAAGGGCGGGATCCTGAATCGCGAAGTCGCAACGGTGCGTGCCGTGTCGGACGTTTCGTTCGATATCCATAAGGGTGAGACCCTGGGTCTCGTCGGAGAATCCGGATGCGGAAAGTCGACCCTTGGTCGCGCCATCCTTCGTCTGATCGAACCCACGGCCGGGAACGTTTTCTACCGTGGCCAGGACATTACGAAACTAGCTCCGGAAGAAATGCGTCGGCTCCGCCGGAAAATGCAGATTATTTTCCAGGATCCGTATGCTTCCCTGAATCCTCGGATGACGGTTGAACAGATTCTTTCGGAACCGATCGACATTCACGGTCTCGCGCATTCGAAAGAAGAAAAACGGAAGCGTATATTCCACCTAGCGGATCTCGTCGGCCTTCGGAAAGAGTCGATTCAGCGTTATCCCCACGAATTTTCTGGCGGACAACGGCAGCGGATCTGTATTGCCCGCGCGCTCGCCGTAGAGCCGGAGTTTATTGTTTGTGACGAGCCGGTTTCCGCCCTCGACGTTTCGATTCAGGCCCAGATCGTAAATTTACTTCAGGATCTTCAGAAGGAACTCGGCCTGACCTACCTCTTCATCGCGCACGATCTAAAAGTCGTGGAGCATATCTCGACCCGCGTGGCGGTGATGTACCTAGGAAAGATTGTGGAGATCGCCGAGAGCGAAGTCCTCTACGAAAATCCGCAACACCCGTACACGCAGGCGCTCCTCTCCGCGATTCCGATTCCGGATCCGACTCTCAAGAAAAAGAGGATCATCTTAAAAGGGGACGTTCCTTCCCCAATTAATCCTCCGAACGGATGTTATTTCCACCCGCGATGCCCGAAAGTGACGGATCAGTGTAAGGTCGTTTGGCCGAAGCTCGAGGGCGTTGCGGGAGACAGCATCATCCATGAAGCGGCCTGCCTCTACGCGGATAAGCGCCATAAGCCTGACGAAGGCATCCTGAACCAATAGGGTTCGAACTCGATTGGGTTGCGGTTCGGTGAGTTTCTGACGGTCGAATCGGCGGACTCACCGTTTTAGAGCCGAAAACAGCTATTTTAAGCGAACTTTAGGGAAACCAAATCAACCTTTTCCCCTCTCATTCCGAAGAGATGAGTAAGGTGGCCAACCTATTTTCCGTAGGACTTTCAAGACGAAAGCCGCGGTGAACGGGTCCCGCTGATGTACGTACATGCAATTCAAAACACGTAAACTGCCGAAATCAAAAGCGGCAGAATTAGTTTCCTACCCCGTAGATACGGCGGAGCCTTACCGGCCCCTGCCTGCACCCGTCTACGTCCTCCTCTCCCGAAATGAAAAACTCGTCTCCGTAAAAGGCCCTTTCGATTTCTTCACTGCTCGAGATCTCGAGAGAATGAAGGGAGCGGGTACTTATTTCTACGGACCGATTCTAAAACGCGTAGAACCGTTTCATCTCGCTGCCCGCGAAGTGAAGACGATGATCGGATGGAGTCAGCCGACCGCAACGCGCGTACTCGAAGCCGCCCCGTACGAGATCTCGGACGCGATTCTTCGAAAACTCGCTACCCTCTGGGCCCCCGTTGCCTCCGCCGCCCAACCGAACGAAACCGTAATCGGAGTGGAGAGTTATTTCGCGGTCGCCTTCGCGAATGAACTCTGCGAACTGATTCCGGGGGACCGGATGGAGATGGCGCGAGAGCGTGATCCCGATCTCTACGAGATTGCGTTACTCCGATCGGGAGTGTTCGTTTTCCTCGCGCTTCACCTCGGCTATATGGATGTGAAAGTTTTGAGCGCGCTCCGCTATCGATTCTTCCACGAGCTGATTCAACTTACGGGGCTCCAGACTTTCGTCCCGATTTCGTTAGAGCTTGCGGAGCTGAAGAGATGGACTGAAAATCTCGTTCACTCTCCCGAGGTCCTGATGATCTCGAGTGATCAATTCCAGTTTTCCATTAGCCGCGTTACCCAGAAACTGAAGTCGCGCCTACTTCGGGTGAGAAAAGAGCTCGCGGATCCCGAGACGATTCTCGCCCATACCTACGATGACGGGGGTTTAGGGAACCTCCGTCCCGACGAAGAAGCGAAGGAGGTGGGCGATGGGTGATAGTATGCGCTCGCTGAACTCCTTCGGCGTAGCCGGCCTCCTCGGGCCGGATTGTGAAGTCTTTTATACGAATGAACTTCGGGCTCGCAACGTGGGTCGAATCTCGGATCTCGTCTCGGCCCAAATACGCGACTCTAATGCGGACGAACTCCGGATACGCGCTCTACTCGTCTACGGTGTTTTCCAGACTTACGCGGTTAGAAATAGTATCGCTCACCACAATGAAGCAGTCCCGGCGGCGTCCGTAGAGATCGGAATCGATCCATCTTACGTGGCGGTCGCAATTACCTTTCACTGGGACGGCAAAGCGTCGCCGAAATGGAAGGGAATGCCGGAACGGGTCGACTCCGGACAGGGAATCGATCCATTCGAAAATATTCTCGAGTGGATCCACCGCCACAGTACGCAGCTGATCGTTCGTTATGAAGAAAAGGAGCGTCGGATCGAAGTCGTCGCGCTCATGAATCGTTCAGATTCCGCGATGAAGGATCCGACCATGGTGGTGCAGGTGAATTCCGCCACGGCCCCGCTTCTCGAGGTCTCCAACTACCACGAGCTGGGTGATCTCGACTATTCTAAGCTCCTCCGGAATCCTACCGCGACCGCCGAGGACGTAAAAGTTAAAGGTGATGAGCCATCCGATATGAGTAAATCGGTATTTAAAGCGGACTCGCCTCTCGATTCTGAAGCGAACGAGCTCCGCGGCCTCGTCGCGGAATATGAAAAGGTTATTTCGGGGCTAAAGACGACGGTGAATGGTCTGGAGACACGGCTCGAAGTAGAAATGAACCGAGCGAGCGAGCGCCATTTTAAATCCGATGCGCGAGTCACCGATGATTCGGTAATAACGGTACCCGAATCGAAACCCGAAGATTCAGAAAAGAAGGAAGACGACTGGGGTTTCCACTTTATGAAAAAGGTTTGGCCTTTTTCAAAGCCGGAAGCGAATCCAGAAAAAATAACGAGCGAAAGCGTTCCACTCGATTCGGAAGCTTCCGTTTCCGAGGTGCAAACCTTTAAGCCGGACGTAACGGATGACGACGAGATTACGGTCGTCGAGGATGTAAACGAAGATCCCGTCATTGCAACGGAAGCTTCCATCGCTTCGACTCAGGCATTGGGAGAAATCGCGGAAATTGCTAAGGGTCCAAATTCGAAGAAAATGGAAACGACACTCCGGGAAATCGAAAAAGAAGTCGACGAAGGTAAGGCGAAACGCTGGGTCGATAGTCTTTCTTCCGAACTCCTTCAGGAAAAGGCAAAGCTAAACGAACTCCAAAAGAATTTAGCCAAGCAAATTCGTCAACGGGAACTCGAGTTTAAGACCGCCGAACGCTCACTTAAGCAGGAGCTCAAGCGAAAAGATGAAGTTCTAAGGGGCCGGGAATCCGCGATCGAAAATAAAAATGAACAGATTGCCCAACTTAACCTTGCGGTCGAACGAGCCGGAGCCGCGACGGTCGATAAAGAACAGGGCCAGATTAAGATGAAGCTCGACCGGGCCCAGCGAATGGCCCAGATGAAGGAAGAAGAGGCGAAGAGTCTCGTCGTGAAAATGCGGGATCTCGAAAACCGGTTGATTATTGCGCAGGCGAAGGCCCAAAAAGGTACGGACCTCCAGCTCACGTCGAAAGTTCAAACGCTCGAGAAAAAAGTAGACGAATATAAACGGGTGAATCAGCGCCTCATGGAATCGTTGAATCAGACGAAGGATAAATCGAGTGATAAGGAAATGGGCGACCTTCGTCGTAAGATTGAACAGCTTGAGCGCCAATCGACCGAAACAAAGCGTAGCCTCGATAAGTCTGCTTTCAAACTGAAGGAACTCCAGGATTCTGAGCGGAAGCTCCAAACCGATCTCGCTCGGGCCGTCGAAGAAAACCGAAACTTACGGAAGAATCAGGGACGTGGAAGCGGCGAGTCGGGTGGCGGGCAAGCGGCCGCGTAAGCCTTTACGGCGCTCCCACCTCCGGCTAGAGTCGGGGGCATGTCACCTCCCGACCGTTTTCCGATCGTACGTAAGATCCTCGCCCGAATCTGGCTTCAAGCAGTAATCCTCGCGCTATTTCTATCCGTACATGTTCTGTTTGATTTTATTCCCGAGATTAAAAACTATCCGGTCATCCATAAAGTGGTGGGTTTTCTCACCGTGTGGATCGGTGCCTGGCTAGCGAGTCGAGTCCTTTCCGTTCTCCGGGAGATGCCGGCGGTCAGTAATCGCCTTGCGCCCAACTTGCGGTTACTCATCTTCGGTTTTTTTCAGCTCCTCATCTATGCGCTCGGTTTTCTCATTGCTCTGGATTCAGTCGGCGTGTCGATTACGCCCCTCCTCGCTTCGCTCGGAGTCGGATCGTTAGCGGTGGGCCTCGCACTTCAGGATACTCTGGGTAATTTATTTTCAGGATTTTACCTCTACCTCGATCGGCCCATTGCCCCGGGGGACTGGATTCGTACCGAGTCCGGAATTGAGGGCCAGGTTTCCCGAATCGGTTGGCGAAGTACTCACGTCATCATCGGTAACGAAAATACGGTCGTCATACCGAACTCAAAACTTTCTACTTCGAATATCACTAACTTTAATTTACCGACCCGAGAGACCACCCTGACGATTCCGCTCAGCGTAGCTTACTCATCGGATCTCGAAGTCGTGGAAAAGACGTTAGTCGAGGCGGCAAAAGAATTCATCCTCTCGAATCGGGATTTCTTCACGGCCGCGGCGCCGTTCGTGCGGTACACGCGGTTTGGGGAATCGGGCGTAGAAGCAGTGGTTTCCTTGCAGCTACAAAACTTTTCGGATCTCGCCGTCGTTCGTCACGAAGTGATGAAGGTGATTAAGCTCAAGCTCGATTCCGCAAAGATCGAGATGCCGTATCCCCAGAGAACGGTTCATTTAGTAGCGGAAAAGGGAATTTAAGATGCGGATTGAAAGGGATACTTTCGGAGAGATTTCGGTTCCGGACGAGCATCTTTGGGGCGCTCAGACACAGCGATCTCTCCATTTCTTCGCCATCTCGAATGAAAAAATGCCCCGTGAAATGATTCACGCACTCGTCCGTTTAAAGAAGGCGGCCGCGGCGGTAAATTCCGAGTTCAAATTACTCGACTCCGAGAAGTCGACCGCGATCCGGGCGGCCGCTGACGAAGTACTGACTGGAAAGCACGAAGGGGAGTTTCCCCTTTCGGTCTGGCAAACGGGCAGCGGTACCCAGACGAATATGAATGTGAACGAAGTCCTCGCAAATCGCGCGAGTGAACTCCTCGGGGGTGAGCGCGGCGAGAAGCGGAAAGTACACCCCAACGACGATGTGAATCGGTCCCAGAGTTCGAACGACGCCATCCCCACCGCGATGTCGATTGCGGCCACGACGATCGTCGTTCGGCAAGTGTTGCCTTCACTTCAGGGCCTTAGGGATTCGCTCGCCGCGAAAGGGAAGGAGTTTTCCGATATCGTTAAAATTGGGAGAACTCACCTGATGGATGCGACTCCGGTCACCCTCGGTCAGGAGTTTTCGGGATATGTCGCGCAGCTTGACTACGGAATTTCTGCGCTCCAGCGGGCGCTCCCGCACCTTCGCGAATTAGCGCTCGGAGGTACGGCCGTCGGGACGGGACTGAACTCACCGAAGGGATTTGCCGAGCGCGTTGCCTCGGAAATAGCGAGCGAAACGGGAATGCCGTTCGTGACGGCGCCGAATAAATTTGAGGCGATGGCGGCCCACGATGCTCTGGTGGCGGCTCATGGGGTAATGCGCGGAATTGCGTCGTCGCTCTATAAGATTTCGACCGATATCCGGTGGCTTGCCTCCGGTCCTCGGTGTGGGCTGGGAGAGTTGTGCCTTCCTGAAAATGAGCCCGGCTCTTCCATCATGCCCGGGAAAGTTAACCCCACTCAGTGCGAAGCCATGGCGATGGTTTGTGCCCGAATTTTCGGGAATGATACGACGGTGGTTTTTGCCGGAGCTTCTGGAAATTTTGAACTCAATGTGTTTAAGCCCGTCCTCATTTACACCTTCTTGCAGACGTGTTCGCTAATCGAATCCGCGAGTCGCTCGTTTTCCGAACACTGCGTGAAAGGAATCACGGCGGACCGTAAGAAAATTAAAGAGTCACTGGAAAACTCACTTATGT
>JANXTV010000305.1 GCA_025352185.1 Oligoflexia bacterium | reverse complement strand
CGCCGATCAATGCTCGTTCGGACTCATCGTCGATGAGGTTCAGGACACCGCCGACATCGTCGTGAAGCCTCTGAACCGACTCCTAAAATCCCTCCAGGTCTACTCGGGAGCCACGATTCTCGGGGATGGATCCATCGCGCTTATTTTAGACGTCGCCGGACTCTCTAAAGTCGCAAAAATAGGGACGGAGAAGACGAAAGACGACGGAATCGTTACCCGGCACTCCGGAGACTCTCGAAAATTCGATCTCCAGGAGTTCCTGCTGATCCGCCTAAATTCTCCGACTAAACACGCGATCGTCTTAAATTACGTGCATCGACTCGAAGAGTTCAAACGTAAAGACGTCGAAATGTCCGGCGGCCAACGGGTCATTCGGTACGGTACCTCGATTCTTCCCCTGCTTACGGTCGGGGAACAACTCGGGTATCCGAATTTACCCACCGACGGTACGAAAGATACGATCCCGGTGGTCGTTATCCAGAAGGGGGGCATCCTCTTCGGACTTGAAGTCGAGGAAATCGTGGACACCCTCTCGACCGATATTGAAGTGGATACGACCCTCGTAAAACAGACGGGAATATTCGGAAATCTAAATACCGCGAACGAGCTCATCGTCGCGATTGACCCGTTCGAACTCATCGGGAAAGCGTTTCCGGAATCCGTAATCGCTCCGGTGAGCGATCACCCGGCGGTGGTGCTGAACCCGACCGCGACCGCCACCCAGGTTTCCGCCGCTCCGATACGAAGACTGCGCATCCTTCTCGTGGAAGACACGGTCTTCTTCCGTAAGGCCGTAACCGCCGTCCTGGAAAAAATCGGCCACGAAGTCACGATATCGATCGACGGCCGCGAAGCCATCGAACTTCTCGAAAAGAACCCGGATAAGTTTGACCTAATCGTATCCGATATCGAAATGCCGCGGATGAACGGCTTCGAACTCGCCGAGGCGGTTCGGGCTAACCCGGCCCTGAAGTCGATCCCGATGCTGGCGCTGAGCTCTCGGGCCGATAAAACTTACTCCGATAAGGGCATTAAAGCCGGATTTAATATCTACCTCGAAAAACTTAAACCGGCGGTTCTTACCGAAGCTCTGAATCTCCTTTCTAACACGATGAAGAAGGCCGCATGACCCAGAAAAAAAGCACCCTCCGAAACGTAAAGCCCGAACTCCTCACGACGTTCTATATTGGGAGCGATTTTTACGGAATTGACGTCATGAAAGTCCAGGAAGTGACGGGCTCCCTCACGGTGATTCCGGTACCGCTCGCTCCAAAATTCGTACGCGGACTCATTAATCTACGCGGTCAACTCGCCACCGCTCTCGGCCTAAAGGAACTTTTTGGAACGGAACAGACTGAATCCGCGGTCCAGATGTCGGTGGTCTGCCGAATGGACGGCAACCTCGTGTCACTCATCGTAGATGCCATCGGGGACGTCGTCGAAGTCGATGCGGGAAGTTTCGAACCTCCACCCGATACGGTAAACGCCGGTGTGAAACAGTTTCTGAAGGGGATCTATAAACTCAACGGCACCCTTTTGAGCGTCCTCGATCTCGATAAGCTCTCTAAGGAACTTTCCTCTACCGCCGACGTAAACGAATGCCGATCCGCCTAAAATTTTAAACGAATCTAACCAAACCCAATCTAAGGAGATAAAAATGAGTAATGCAGCCAGAAAATTAGAAGTTCAGACCCGCCGGGAATTAAACGCGGAAGAAATCGCAAATCTTAGTTCAATGGTAGACGCCATTAGTCGGGTCCAGGCAGTCATTGAATTTAATCCAGATGGTACGATTTTAACTGCGAATGACAATTTTCTTAAGACGGTTGGCTATAGCCTCTCCGAAATCGAAGGAAAACATCACCGAATGTTCTGTGACCCGACTTACACTACGTCCCTTAACTACCGCGCCTTCTGGGAAAAACTGAATCGCGGTGAATTCGATTCTGGCGAGTATCGACGCATCGGGGTCGGTGGGAAAGAAGTCTGGATCAACGCCTCCTATAATCCCGTCATAAACGAAGAAGGAAAAGTATATAAAGTCGTTAAGTTCGCAACTGATATTACGGCGGAAAAGAATAAGAGCGCCGAATTCGAGGGGAAACTCTCGGCGGTTTCGAAAGCTCAAGCCGTAATCGAATTTAACCTCGACGGTA
>JANXTV010000265.1 GCA_025352185.1 Oligoflexia bacterium | reverse complement strand
TGATTGCCCAGGAGTCGGAGCAGACGGAACATTTAGAAGTCATCGGCCAGCTCCCGACGCGAGATCCGAAAGTGGCGAATCAGTACCGTAAAGGACGCCAGGAACTCGTGATCGAAGAAGACGAAGGATCGAAGACGATACACTAACGTCGGGCAGGCGGGCACTCCGGCACTCGGTTTCGGGCAGACGGATGCGGGCAACAGACGGGCAACCGTTTCGGAAACCGAGTCGGCCATCCGACATCGGTCATCCGAAACGGTTTTCGGTTATTTCACGTGGACGAGCCGATAGAGGCAACCTCCGATTCGGTCGAGCAGTGCCCGACTCGTCGCCGGGGCTCCGAGGATATCGAGTAACGCCTGCGTTTCTCGGCAGGAACCGAGGGAGATCGAGTAGTATCGGCGCTTTTCTTTCCAGCTCGGCTTTCCGGAGCCTTCCGCGAGGTTCAAGCAAATACTCAGGGCTGCTCGGTTCAGCTGGTCTTTCACGTGGTGCGGGGCCGGTAGCTTCACGCATTCGCGGTAGAGTTCTAAAGACAGCTGATAAACTTCGAATTTCGCTAGCATGGGTTTTTCTCCAGTTTTTTAAATTTCAAAGGGGCCACTAGGGTGAGCCCTTTGAAATTTAAAAAACTGGAGAAAAATACTAATGCTATCGAACTTCCGTTCCTATCAGCTGTCTTTAGAACTCTACCGCGAATGTAAGACCGTAAAACTCCCGCACCACCTGAAGGATCAGCTCCTGCGGGCCGCGAGCAGTATCTGCTTAAACCTGGCGGAAGGCTCCGCGAAGCCGACGCCTAGGGACCGGGCGAAGTTCTACGCGATAGCCTTCGGGTCCTGCCGCGAAGTCCAGAGCGTCATCCAAATGGAACCCGAGGCCCTCGCCGGCCTGCATACGAGGGCAGACAGCTTAGGAGGCTGCCTCTATAAGCTCTGTCGGGGATGACCCCACCCCCGGGTAAACGCAGTGATGCCCGGCTCCGAATTCCGAATTCGGAAACGGAGTCGGACATCGGAAATCCGAAATCGGTAAACGGGATTCTTCCCCCGAATTACCGTACTCGTCCAATCGCGTGCCGTGGGCAATTCTGTCCGGAGTAGAGGCAGGAACTCATGGCGACTCGGTTCGAGTAATCGACGATGACGGCGCCGTTATAATTCGTGTAAGGGAAATCGAGTTCTGCGACAGGGCTCGACCAAGAGTCGTAGCAGCTGTACATCGGCTGGGAATTTCGGTCGAGTTTATAGACGAACTGGGTTTCGTTTAAAAACTGGACGGGATAAACGCAGATGTTTCGTTCATTCGGCGACTGGCCCTTAATTTTTACCTTCGAGAGGGCAGTCGTCCCGCCGCATCCCGTATAGGACGCTCCGTCGACTCCCATGGGGTCAGAAGGAGTGATGTTTGCCTGGATGGGGCAGGAGTAGGCTCCGTCGCCCACGCCGTCCTGGTAGTAGCTCGTATAGCCCGACGTTCCGTCGCTGCCTTCGCTGATCAGGTTAGGGCCGCATCCCATGAAAAGGAGGCTGAACGTGGCCAGGGTGAAGGTCGTAGCTAAAATTTTCGTGTTCATATCCCTAGGTAATGCAGACCCGGTGCCAAACCCGAAAAAGCCTCGAAAACCCGCTAGAATCGCGGCCATCCCCATTCACGCGCAAAACCACTGACTAGAATTTCGACGCTCGAGAAAGTCGTTCCGAGTGTCGGAAAAGACACATACACTTTAAAAAGAAAGGGGAACCGAATGACGGAATCGCTCGAAGTCCGGATTGAAAATACCGTTCGTGCCCGCGAAGTCGCGGACGCGCGAAAACTCATCCGGCGCTTCCTCCGTGAGGAAAAGAATCGCTTTCCGGCGGTTCTGAAGTCATGCGAATGGTTCCGCCGGCTCGGGCTCTTTCGGGAAGCCTACTTACTCGTGGCGCCGAAGTCGTGGAACCTCACTCGACTCGCCGAAAGCCCGGAGCGTACCGAGCCCTTACTCTGGGCAGCTTACTTTTTAGACCTGCAGGGAGCGTCCCTTTACGCCCAAAAGATCCTCGACCGGATTCCGTTAACGACTTTACCGAGTCTCGCCGTCGCGGGCACGATCCGAATGTCGAACCGAAGTTTCGGGGAGGCGATCGATGCCTTCGAAGCGTACTTCCGAAAAACTGCCGGAGACGCCGATAAGCTCGAATCGTATGCGCATAAGATGCACCGTATTTCGCTGGCGGATTCTTACGCCGGACTCGGGCGCTTTCCCGACGCGCACCGGGAACTCGATTCGGTAATCCCGGGTCCGGACGATCGCTTTCTTCGAGGAATTCTCCATCAGGCGCGCGGAGAATATTTCGCGCTCGCGAGTCGGCCCCTCGAATCCCTCCGGGAACTCGATGCGGCCCTGACTTTTTTTCCGACAACCGAGCGTACCGTAGATTTCGCGTTCCTCCAAAAATGGAGAGGATGGGCGCTCTCCATTCTCGGTAAAAAAGCGGAAGCTTCATCGGCTTTTTCGGAGGCGCTCGCGGTCCTGGGTAAGCCCGACCATCGTCCGGAGATGATTCTCGACTGTCTTTACTGGATGGACCGTGCCGGAATTCCGCGAGCGGGCGAGAAAAATCTCCTCGGGGCCTATCCCGGACTCGCTCCCGCATTCGTGCAGAGAACCGGGATCCGGGCGGAGGGCTGGGTAGGAAGTCCGGAGGCTACGATTCGTATTTCGGTCGAGCGGGACGAATGGACGTCTCGCGGCACTCACCGGATCGGAGTTCCGCTCGAGATCGCGCTCCTCGCTTACGTTCGACGTGCGGATCACCTCGGAATTTCGGTCGAGCGTTTAAAACCGCTCCTTTGGCCGGATGAAGTGGCGTCTTTTATCCAGCTCGATGCCCGCATCGCGAAACTTTTACAGCGCCTCCGGGAAGAGTACGAAGTCGACCTAGCGGTCGAGTCGGGTCGTATTCGTATGACGGAGGAGCTCGCCCGCCTCGTTACGGCGGAGTTTCTTCCGAAAGCTGCGCCGTGGTCGTTTCTACTTCCGGGGCGCGAATTCGAAATGGCGGAATTCGCCGAATACTACGGGCTCGGGCGAACGGTATGCTTTAAATTCCTCGGCCGCGCCCTCGAGGCGGGCTGGATCACGAAGCGGGCTACTGGAAAGAAGACGTTATTTCGCGTTCGGGCTTAAGAGGATCTCGGTTACAGTTTCGTCGTGAGCCTGGATCATTTTATCGACCAGGGGGGCGAGGAAGGTTTTAAAGTATGCATTCGAGATTTCCACTCCGTGCTCCAGATTACATTTCAGAACCGCGCTCATACTCGCATCTTTTCCGCGTGGGCAGAGTTGGTTCATCACGGGATTCAGGGCGGATTCGATTTCTGACGGCGTCGGCGAGTGGTCATTAAATTTAGCGAAGACCCAGTTTCGTCGATCGATATAGTTTTGCATGTTCGCGTGGACACTGTTTTTAAAGGGTCCGTTCTCGGGTAGAGCCTCCCACCTCTGCCACTCTTCGAGGACCGCGATGACCTTCGCCCGGATTTGATTCGACTGCTCCTGGATCTGGGGTAACGCGTGTTTCACGATGCTGAGGTAGAGTCGGTCGATCGCTTTATCACAGATCGTGTATGCGGAGATTAACTGATCTGGACCGTGTAGTTCTGATTCCTTCGTGGCCATACAGGCGGCGTAATCGACGGATTCGTCTTGGAACGTCCCGAGTACGGAATCGAAATTCGAAAGCGAAATGAGTTCGTTCGACTCATCGTAGATCTGGATCCGGCGTAGAAAATCGAGATGCTTCTGGAGTGCGATCGTCCATTCCTTCTCGGCATTTACGTAAGCAGAATAAGACTTATTAAAAGTTTCGTCGTTGAAGACGATTTCACCCGTCTTTTTATTGCGCGTTGAGAGGGCGAGGCCGCGAAGTTCGTGTCCGACGAGAATGGCTTTTCCGATCGGGTCGTTCGCGAGTTGTCTCCACCGAACGCGCCCGATTCGAACGATCGGACTGAGGGAGCCGTCGGGGAGTGTCGCAAAGGGCTGCTTAATGATGTCGCGCTCATCGGAGTCTTTTAGGCATTCACCGTTTTCCTTTTTTTTCTCTACGATGCAGACGTGTTCTTCGCTCGTAGCGCGCTGATGCGGCGGCAGGATCGATTTAATCTTCACGAGTTCGGAGTCGGTGAGATCGAGCTTCCCGCTTTTTTTCGCGATTTCCATTTTCGCGTAGGAGACTCGTTCAAGCTCCATGAACTCGCCCGCGACCGGATCTCCGCCACCCCGGGGGCCCCCATTTCCACTTTCTGCGACTTT
>JANXTV010000264.1 GCA_025352185.1 Oligoflexia bacterium | reverse complement strand
GCCAATATAACAAGGTTCGATAATTAATGAGTTTTCGGTTTCAATATTTTTTCCGCGGCTAGTATTCCGCGGTACTGCGCTTCCTCAAAAATCGACATGCCCGAAATGTCGCTATGTGCGAAATGGACGCGCCCGACCGATTTTTCCATGGCCAGGCGCTGGGTGCCCGAAAGAAAACCAACGCTCGGTCGAATCATTCCGTGCCCCCAGACGCGTAAATCGATGCGCTTAGTAATCGACCGAATATCGGGATGCATCACCTCGAGGTCGGATAATATTTTTTCTTTCCACTCGTCCGGAGAAGTTTGCGCAGCTTTTCTGCGAGCTTCCGCCGGAGCGCCTTCCGTGAGCGGCCAGTAATGGGTAATGACCGTCTCCCGTCCGATCGTTTGAGTCTGATGAGTCGCCACGACGTAGCCGAGCGAATCCCCGTAGTAGCTCACGTTATCCCAAGCGGAGGCGCCGATTTTTCCTTCTTTCGAGGTTCCGGGAATATCCGAGAGCGTAAGATTCGCGACCATCCACGGAACGTAAGCGAGCGAATCGATATCAATTCCATCGGTGCTCCCGAGGAGTCGCGACGCGATAAATCGTGGAGTCGCGAGGATAATGGAATCGGCGGCGATGATCCGTGATCGATTCGTTTCGGGGTGAAACGTTTCGACCCACCCCCGGACCGGATCGACGGCGATCGCGATTTCCCCCGTACGCAGAATTCCGCGGTTTCGCTCGCGGAGTTTTTTCACGAGCCAACCGTTTCCTTCCGGACTCGTGAGAACGTTTTGGGGGTCGGCATTCGCGGCGACTCCGCGTCGGGAAGCATGGTAGTGGATACCTGCCCAAGCGGAAGTCGTAGCGAGGGTACCGCCGAAATCGTCTCGGCAACAATAGTTCAGATACCAAAGGAGAGGTTTCGTCGTAAAACCTTCGCGGCCGAGCCACTCGGCCATGGAAAGATGATCGAGGCCGATGACGGCCTTAGCCGTGAATCGGTCTTCCGAGCCTTCCGCGATGGGGATCGAAAAAATCGGTTTCCCGTCTTTTCCGCGTAAATCCATAAAAGTGTGCACACGGTTAAAAAAAAGCGAAATTTCGGCGCGCTCTCCATCCGTGAGGCCGAACTGGGGGACGAGCCCGTCTTGAAAACGTCCTTCGATAAAAAGTCGTTCGACCGGATCCATGCAGAGCTTTGCTTCATCGAAGATCGGCTTCCCACTTACGTCGAATCCCGTAATGAGTCCGATCTCCTTCAGGAAAAGGGCGACCCATTTCGATTCGGCATTCGGAATCGGGAGGTAGTGGGCTCCCCAGGGATATTCCGAGACGGAATTTCCTCCCGAGGCCGAATTCCCGCCAACGTTCGTCTCGAGCTCGAGGAGTTCGTAATCTGCGCGTCCATTCCGGGAGAGCCACCATCCGGCCGAGAGTCCGGAAATTCCACCGCCGATGATGAGAGTCGGAACGTGGTCCGTAGGGATAGTTCCGGGATCCTTCAGTCGAGTAGTGAACTCGCCGTCCCGGAATCGGTGTCCGAGAGCCGAGTTGGAGTTATGAAGATCGACGGGAATCGGGGCGAAGCGAAGGAATTTTTCTAAACCTCGGAGTGCCAATACACCACCCGCAATTCCTCCGAACGTGAGAGCGGCTCGGGTGATGAATCTTCTCCGGGTGATGCGGTTACTAATGGAGGTACTCCTCCCATTCTCGCTCGAAAGTCCGGACGAGAATTTGGTTATTCAGTTTATTCACGGCGTCCTTGAGTCCGGGATCGTTTCCCTGCATATCGATGGGAAACTGAAGGAGTAAGGGGACGACGTCTTTCGCGATGTATCCAAGACCGGGTGGAAATACCGTCGGCACATTCCATCCACCTAGATCACCGAGGACGTAACCCCACTCACCGAAGGAAGGCACGTTCGTATGGTAGGGATTTACCCGGAAACCTGCCGCGTGCAGAGTGTTCTCCACGATCCGAAACGAATTTCTGGCGACGAAGGGAGAGGTGCTCTGGATCACCACCGCGCCGGAAGGATTTAAGCACTTCCGAAGTTCCCGGTAGAGAGTATCGGAATAGAGTTTACCGATTGAAAAATTAGACGGATCCGGGAAGTCGACGATGATGAAGTCAAATCGTTCGGCGCGGGGACTTCCGTTATTTTCCCGTAGCCATACGAAGGCGTCCGCATTCGTTACGGTTAACTTAGGCGACCGGAGCGAATCTTGATTTAACTTCGTCAGCATTTCGTTAGCGGTGAAGAGCCGAATCATTTCGGGATCAAGATCGACGAGGTGAATGCTCTCGATACTTGGATATTTAAGGACTTCGCGGGCGGCGAGTCCGTCTCCACCGCCCAAGATGAGAATTTTCTTCGGGGCCTTAATCCCGGCGAGTCCGACGTGAACCAGGGCTTCGTGGTATCGGTATTCATCGCGCGAGCTAAACTGTAGATTCCCGTTAAGATAGAGCCGTAAATCGTGCGAGGACTGGGTGAGTACGATCCGCTGGTAATGCGTCTGTTTTGAATAGATCACACGGTCCGGAAAAGACGACGCATCGGCCACGGCCATAACTTGGTCGGCGTAGATAAAGCCGATGATTAAAAAGAGGGATCCTAAAATTCCGCCGAGAAATAAGGCGCTCCGGGCCCGGAGATCACGCCGAAAAAAATGAAGGGTACCCAGGGCGACGCCGATATTAATGAGTCCGAATAAGAAGGAAGAGCGCACGAGCCCGAGGTGAGGCACGAGGACTAAGGGAAAGAGGAGGGAGGCGAGGAGGGCACCGATGTAATCGAAGGTGAATACTTTCGAGACGAGGTCTTTGAATGCGTATTCCTTTTGGAGGATCCGCATTAAGATCGGAATTTCTAGACCAACGAGAATGCCGGTTATTCCCACGAGAGAGTAGAGCAAAATTCGGAAAGACGCGACATGTTCAAACGCAAGGAAAAGAATCGCGGCGGAACATCCACCCACGAGTCCGACTAAAATTTCGACCCGGATAAATACCCGAATCAGGTCTCGCTGAAAAAACTGAGAGAACCAGGAACCAATTCCCATCGAAAATAGGTAGCACCCAATAATCGTGGAAAACTGGGTGACGGAGTCGCCGAGGAGATAGCTCGCGAGCGCACCGGCGATAAGTTCGTAGATGAGTCCGCAGGTTGCGATAACGAAAACCGAGAGCAGTAGGACGAACGCCGCCCGCAGCGGAGTTCGTTCTTTTCGATCACCCATGGATCGCGCTGCCGATGATCTGCGCGATGGCGAGCGTTACCGCCCCGACGACGATTGCGAGAGCAACGTTCTTTTCTTCGACGATTTCTTTCCAGAGATTTCCCGGGGTCGTACGATCAAAAACGATAAATCCGATCGTGAGGACGACGAGTCCGAGAGCCGAGTAAACGATCGCTCCGACGAGGGCATTCATATTTAAATAGGTGGTCATGATTTCTCCGATTTTATTTATGGAACGTGCGGGGTCCGCTCGGACTCCACCGTCCGGTGGTTAAGTTACTCAGAAAGCTCCAACCCCGGTGAGAAGCGATGCTCGCCGAGGAAAGTAGAAAAATTCCCATATAGAGGTAAAAGTTCTTCATGATTTATTCCTAGTCATCATTGATATCGGCGATCGCCGCAATTACGCCGAGGATCGCTCCCGCCGTTCCGGCTCCGCCAGAACCGTTATTTTCTCCATCGTCCTCCGGCGCGTGGTCGCTCGCGGCCCACCTTTCGGACTCGAAACTCCCCTTCCGGATAAAATAGAAAATCGGGAAAAAGCTGAGTAATAAGAAAGCGAAGAGAAAATTCGAGTAGACCGTCACTCCCCGCTTCACTTTCACGTCGTATTCGATGGGCGTAGACGAACTACTGCTCGGGGTGATTACAAGATGGTACTTTCCGGCCGGCACGTTGGGTTCGAGATCACTTCCGGAACGGGATCCTTCGCTCCAGCTTCCGTCGGAGTCGTACCCCGACCAATATTCCGCCCCGGTCTGCATGTCGTAGGATAGGCCGGTATCTTCGTTAACGAGATCGAGGTCGACATCGAGGTAATTATTATTTACCGCCGCGTTTATCTCGACTTCGACATTATTCTTTCCTTTGAGTTCGAACGGTGCTGAAACTTTCGCCCGCTCTTTCACGGCAGGATCGAAATTGAGGTGTTCGCTAAAAACGATTTCATTATGGGCGAGAATCGTATGAAGGAACATGAGCGCTAAGGTGCCGAGAAAAAAATTTCGCCAGATGGGAGCTAACTCGCGCCATCGCTCGAGCATAGGTGAGGGTTGGTTAGGGCCGATTCCGACGGGTTCTGGGAATTTACCATTAATCTTAAATGCCGTTTTAATTTCTTCGCCCGGCACGTAGATACAATGGGTCCAGTTCACTTCGGTGGCGGACTTTTCGCGTGAGAGCATTTCGGGAGGAGAGACGTAGTCGTCGAGTCGGGCATCGTCTCCCGCCTTTACGCGCCAATAGAACTCCCCGAGGACGAACTCAACGACGGCATTCCACCCTGAAAGTGTCGATAGTCGCGCGCAAACGCGGTCACCGACTGTTTTCCATTATCCGTAGGAATTTGTTTCATCGGTACGGCGAAGTTCCAGTGTCCGTCCGCTTCGGCGAGCCACCGAAATCCTTGGTAGGGATTATAGAGAAGGTATTCTTTCCAGCTTACGAGGTACTTCGGATCGATGCGCCCCAGGACGCCGATGACGGCCCATTCGACTCCGTTCATCTTTCCGCGGCTTCCGATCGGGATGTATATTTCCCGGTTCAGTTTCGTACCCTTCTGGATGAGTTCGCCTTCGCCGGTCGAGGTGTCAATCACTCCGCCGCAGGAATGGCACCCGACGGTGACCGTCTGGCCGATCGCCGTAACCGAAAGTGCCGCTCCGCACGCCGGACAATTAAAACTCCGAACGGCCGGTTTACCCGGTGATGGAGCCTCCGCCGGGGGTGGCGCTCCCGGGGGGATTCCATCGGCAGGTGGAGGAGTTCCATCGGAAGGGGGAATTTCACCAGCCACTGAGTTCTCGCATTCCGGTGAAATGGAATTCCGAAAACTCTTCCCACGTGCCTACGAATACTTCCGTTCGATTCGGGAAGAATCCGATCGTCGCGGTTGCACTCCCGCCTGTACTCGGCGCGGCGGTGAGGTCGGCGCTAAAATAAGTGTCTCCCGGTCGAATGAGTTTCGGGAGTTCCCCTTGGATTCCCCCAATGCGGACGTCTCGTGCATCTTCGACCGCGAACGGCCCTCCCGGCAAGGTGATCTCGGTTCCGGGTACGACGGACTTTCGGTCGAGTTTCGGGGTTTTTTCGGGTGGGAGCATTTCGTAAATTGCCCATGACCCTTGGGCCTCACCGAGCCAGCCGAACTTTCCGTTATCGTGCGCGATATACCACTCGTTCCAGGATCCGGCGTCCCAATCGACGCGAACCCGCCCGATCACCGAAAAACCGACCCCTCGGTATTTACCGATCGTCCCGATCTGGAGCGGGGTGAGGTCTTCCGCGAGGGTCGCGATTTTTCCGAGTGATTCTAGAGTGAGATCTTTACGCAGCAGCATCGTGCCGCACGAATGGCAGATCGCCGTGACGGAATCTACGGAGCGAAAGGGAACTTCCGCTCCGCACGATGGGCAGCTAAATTTCGCCATTGCCTAAATTTTCTTCAGGAGCTCAGCTTTTTTCGAATCGAACTCAGCCTGCGTAAGGATCCCCTTCGTGAGGAGCTCGTGCAGTTTCTGGAGGTTTGCCATGGGATCTTCTTTGGGGCCGTTGCCGCCCGCGCCGGAATTTCCAAAGGATGAACCCAGCGACGCCGCCATTTGATTTCCAATTGCCATTCCCGCGCCGAGTCCGGCACCGACACCAGCCGCTCCACCCGTATTTTGCGCGGCGAGCGCGATGCTATCGGCGGTTTGGAACTGAGTGTAGCGACCGAGATCGCCCAGCATACGCATCGACGAAGCTTTATCGAAGTAGCCTTGGATCTCTTCCGGGAGGGTGATGCTTTGGACGAAGAAGGTTTCGAGGCTTAGACCGTAGTCTTGAAAGGCGGGACGCGCGGCATCCCGTAGGGTATCTGAAAATTTACTCTGATTTGCCGCCATGTCGATGAACGCGACTTCCGCGCCCCCAAAATGGGAGGCCATCTGAGTGAGGATGATCGAGCGGAGCTGGGCTTCGAGCTCGGTCGTCGTATAGATCGCCCGGGTACCACCCACTTTTCTATAGAATTTCGCGGGCTCCGCAATCTTATAGGAAAACGATCCGTTTGCCCGAATACGGATCGGTCCCATTTCCTTATCGCGGATCGTGACCGGATTTGAAGTGCCCCATTTTTGATCGAGTTGTTCGCGAGTCGAGAAAAAATAGACGTCGGATTTAAAGGGAGATGCGAAAAGCTTATCCCAGTTCATCAGATTCGTGAGGAGCGGAAGCGTGCGGGTCGCCAGGGTATAGAGGCCCGGTCCGAATACATCGGCAACTTTTCCTTCGTTCACGAAGAGGGCCATTTGGGTTTCGCGCACGG
>JANXTV010000258.1 GCA_025352185.1 Oligoflexia bacterium | reverse complement strand
GATCAGAGTCGTTTTCTTCAGTCCCATTCCTTCCCTAACTTAGATCAGGTCCCGTACTTTGTCCTATCCAAACCCGGAATACGGCGGGATAATCGCTTTATGGTCACCCCCATCGCGGTCCTCACCTTAATTCTTTCTGGTCTGAGCTTTGGCGTAAACGGCGCCCTGGCCGCCGGGGAAGAAGTCGAAGCCATGCACGGGATTCGAAATGAAAAGTGCGCCAACACTGAGGAAGAAGCTAAAAACCAAGTATTTGAAACCCTCCAATCGGGACGGGGCCTCTGCCCGGCCGGCGTTACGGCGAATCAGGTCGATGGCTGGACCTGCCGAAAAGGTTACGACTGCAAAAAGAATCGTGTCCGCTGTAATACCCAGTATAAATGCGGCGGTTCGGCGATCAGTATTCCGGTCGAAGCTCGCGACCCGGTGATGCCAAAGCCGATGGGTAATCCTTCGGGCGGATCCATGGGCGGCGATGCCGCTGGCGGGACCTCGGGAAATTCGTCTCCCCATTTACCGCTCGGATCGAATCCGTCCTCCCTCCCTACGCTCTCCCCGGCCACTCCGCCGAATATGAAACCCCTTTCATCAGCCGCGCCGAAATTCGCACTTCCCACTCCGACCGCGGCCGCGGCGCCGTGGCCGACCGCCACGGTCGTCCCGAGTTCGGTGAATACACCCGTGCCACCCGTGTCGGCCATTCCATCGCCATCCGTCACTCCCACTACGAACATCACCCCGGATGCTCCGAACGCGGGAATTACATTTAAGGGCGGCCCGAGTTCCCTGCCGGCAGAACTATCAAAGATGCTACCCTTTCCGCTTCCGACGGCCCTTTCGACCAACCATCCGGCCGATAATATTCAGTAGTGAATCTTAACGTGGTTATTGGATTCCGAGTAACGCGCGGGCCTCTTTCGGAGTCGCCACGGGGCGACCCACTTCCGCAGAAATTCTGGAAATTCGGGCGACCAGTTCCGCGTTTGATTTCGCAACGACTCCTTTAGAATAATAAATATTATCTTCGAATCCGACGCGTACGTGTCCACCCATGACGATCGCCTGGACCGCGAGGGGCAGCTGATATCGACCTACACCGGCCACGCCCCAGTGCACACCTTCGGGCATGAATGAAACCATGTGATTCAGATTTTTTGCTTCTCCCGACATTCCGCCGGGAACGCCGAGCACGAATTGGAAATGCAGTGGCCCCGTGAGGATGCCTTTCTTTGCGAGCCGAAATCCGGTTTCAATCATACCTGCCTCGTAGACTTCGAGTTCGGGCATCACCCCGTGC
Organism: Oligoflexia bacterium; assembly: GCA_025352185.1. GTDB lineage: Bacteria > Bdellovibrionota > UBA1018 > UBA1018 > UBA1018 > JACMQW01. The sequence continues at coordinate 3,387 of JANXTV010000258.1, read as the reverse complement.
TCACGCATTTTTAAAGCAAAACCTTCGATATCCTTCGGATGATTAATAAAGACGTCATCACCGAAGTTTAACGTGCCTAAGTTTAAAGACGCCATTTCGGGCTTTAACGCGAGCGGCTTTGCCCGATTTTCAATCGACTCACCGACGGCACCGCCCGTGGATATCTGGATGATGACATCCCCGACCCGCGCTCGGATGGCGTCGATCGCCTCCTTAAATCGTTCGGGCCGCTGCGACGGTTTTCCGTCGTCTTCACGCACGTGAAGGTGGATAATCGACGCGCCCGCCTTCACGCATTCCTCGGCTGCGATCGCTTGCTCTTTCGGAGTGATGGGTAGATTCGGTTGTTTCTCTCGGGTCGTTTCTGCACCGGTGATTGCGCAGGTAATGATCAGTGGATTCATTTCGAATGCTCCTCGTTCAGATGATTCAATATCCGTAAGTATCGATTTAAAATTTCCCAAACCATCCGGTCGTGGGCCCGCTCAGCAGGCATCCGGGTAGGAAGTCCCACGACCCATTTCCGGTGGAACGCCGGGTCCGCCAGATTTCGGCTCGGGAGCCCGAAGTCCACTCCGGCACCCGCGAGTCGACTCGCCGTTTCAACGTACCACTCACCCGCTACCGAACTCGCCGCCTGAATACGCTCAAGAACGGCGTCGATCAGGACTCGCTTTAAAATGGGGAGTGAGGAACTTTCAAACCAGTGCGCGTAGTCGCGAGCGGCGGTCGCCGGGTTAAATTTTTCGACGGGAGGCGTCTTCGTCGTGGGCTCGCCTCCGCGAGGGACCTCGAGTCGCGCGAGTGGCTTTCCGCTCGCGCCGGAGAGGTAGATCGGGGTTTTCATCTCGGACTGGATCCGGATGAGTTCATCGATGAAGAAAGCTCGCGCCAGCGCCGAGGCGGGTGGGGAATTCGTTTCCCATTCGCGGTAACCCGATGAATGAGTCAGTCCATTTAAAAGTCCCTCGAGGGTGGCGCCCTGATTTAGGCTCGAGTGGTAGGCTTGGAAGCGCTCTCTGTCTTTTGGGTCCGTTAGGAAAACCACGCGATTCATTTCGACGAGGAGTTCGGCGTTCTCCTGACTGAGGCGTGCTTCCGGGCTGCGGAGCCCGGAGGTTGCGGTCTCCGTCGACGTTACCGATGGACTCGTCACGGAAGGAACTTTAAATTCGCAGCCCTGGGTAAAAAAAAACCCAGCAATGATAAAAACACCGAGCCAAGGCGCCCCGAGTGCTTTCGGTGGACGAGATTTCCCCATGAATCCCGCGAGGACGAGCACCGTAAATAGGTACGGCAGAATTTGGATAAACTGGACCGGAATGGGCTGGTCCCCGAAAATCGGGACGCCTTGGAGCCGAATCTGCAGAGCATCGGTCAGACCGAAAAAGAGGCACGCGAAAAGGGTCGGAATCGGTTTCCACTTTCCGAAGATCAGAGCCGCCAGCGCCATGAATCCGCGGCCCGCGGTCATTCCACGCGAAAAAGAAGAAGAGAGGAAAATAGAAAGGGTGACGCCACCCATTCCGGCGAGCGCTCCCGCCATGAGAACGCCGAACCAGCGTACCCCGCGAACGCGAATACCGGCGGTACTGAGGGCTTCCGGATGTTCTCCCGCAAATCCAAGCCAGAGGCCGTGACGGGAATACTTAAACCAAGTCGCCACGCCGATCACCATCACGACTGCTATATAGAGCGGTTCATTCCCGAAGCGATCGTGGAGCTCAAGCGACGGGGTCGCGCCCGTCGAATCGAAAAGCGCCTTCGAAAGTAACGGGGTCACTCCGAACGCGAGGAGATTAATCGCCGTACCCGCGACGATTTGGTCGGCGCGGAACTGAATCACGAATAGCGCGTAAATCGCGGCGAGTCCGATTCCGGCTGCTATACCGGCCAGGGCCCCGAGCCACGGCGAGTGAGTAAGGAACGCCACGGAGGCGGCCGCGAATGCGCCGATCAGCATGAGGCCTTCGAGCGCGATATTAATCACTCCCGACCGTTCACTAAAAATTCCCCCGGTCGCGGTGAAAACGAGCGGCACCGAAACCCGGAAGGTCGAAAGGAGAATCGAAAGCACGGAGCTGAGAAAAGTGACTTCGGTTAAATTCGAATCGTTCATGACGAACTCCCGCGCATTCGACGCATGACCTTTTCCCAGAATCCCGTCGCCGAGACGGTGAGAATAATTAGTGCCTGGAGAATTAAACTAAAGTCGCGGGTTACTTTTTCCGTCTCCATATCGAGGGCGGCGGTTCCCTTATGGAGAGCGCCGAAGAGCAGCGCCGCAAACACGACGCCGAGCGGGCGGTTTCGACCGAGGAGCGCGACGGCAATTCCCATAAAGCCGTACTCGGGGGAAAATCCGAGCTTAAATTTTCCGACGTTTCCGAGAATCTCGTTGATCCCGACCATGCCGGCTACCATTCCAGCGAGCGACATCGCGATCATTCGCGTCCGTCCCGAATCAATTCCCACCGTCCGTGCCGCTTCCTCATTATCGCCGACCGCGCGAATCTCGTAACCGAGCGTCGTCCGCCAGAGCAGGATCCATACTAATACGGCGGTAATTATCGCGAGGACAAACGCCGAGTTTAAGGGCGTGTCGCCGAACCAAGTCCACCGCGAAAGGAGGTACTGCGGAGCCACCATCATCGTTTCGGGATTTTGGTTTTCCGACGTTTTAAAGTGATAGAGCGTGAGGTAGCTCGTGATACCGATCGCGATGAAGTTCATCATGATCGTATTAATCACTTCGTGGGAGCCGCGGCGCGCGCGGAGGTACCCCGGAATAAAACCCCAGATCGCACCCGCCACCATCGCGGCGAGTGATGCGACTAGCGGAGCAAACCAGCCGGGAACTCCGTTGAATTGAATACCCACGAGGGCCGCGGCCATTGCCCCCCACATGAGCTGGCCCTCGGCGCCGATGTTAAAGAGACCGGCTTGGAACGCGATTGCGACCGAAAGACCCGTGAAAATCAGCGGAGTCGCGTAGAAAAGTGTCATCCCGAGGTCTTCCCGAGTTCCGACCGAGCTTTTCACGAGCGTCTTCAGCACGAGAATGGGCGAGTCGCCGAGGAGCTTTACGGCGAGTAAGGCGAACGCGATTCCGAGGGCGACGGCGGCGACCGGTTGAAAAATTCCGAGTAAGAAGTCTCGCACGGAAAATGGAGTCGAGAGATTCGAGAGCGCGGGTTCTTTCAGCGCGCGGTCCATATGATCCATTTTATGTTTTCCGCGAATCATCGGGAACCTCCGCCCATGACTTTACCGATTTCCTTCTCGGTGGCTTCCCCACGCTTAAATTCGGCGACGACCTTACCCGAATAAAAAACGAGAATACGATCGGCCAACTGGAGGATTTCGTCGAGTTCCGAAGATACGAGC
>JANXTV010000257.1 GCA_025352185.1 Oligoflexia bacterium | reverse complement strand
GCGAAATCTTTCCGACGCTACGATTTCCGCTCGGGACATCGATATTCGGGCGGTTGCGAAGACCGCCGGCGGAATTGCACTTCCGGGCTCGGTCGCGCTGCTTCCGAAAGACCTCGCGGCAAAAAGTTTGAACCACATCGTGGGTGCACTCGACTTGCGACTCGATGAGAGTGCGATCGGTGCGGCGGCGAGCGTGGAAATCCAAATCTCGGCGAAAGGGCAACGCGTAGCGACCGAGACGCGGAACTTAACTGCCGGCCGCTTAACTCGGATCGACCTCGTCGAAACTCCGGTCGTACGTCTCGGATATCCGGGCGCGCTGAAGCTTCGAATCACGAACCTCTCGTCACTTCCCCTGCCGGAAAACGCGACGGTCTCGGTTTCGACGAATATGGACGGCGTTTCCTTCCCGAAAACCACGGCCGACGTAAATGGGCTCGGTGCGGGTGAGGCCCGGGAAACGTCTTTCGCCTTCAACGCCGATGGATACTCGGGCGGAAGTTCGGTGAACTTTACCGCTTCGCTGAACCTGGCTTCCGGCCGACGCGTGGGGATTCTGAACGAAACTCGGGAAGTTCCCGCGCTTCAGGACTATTCGTTTAAGGCGCGGAACGGTCTCTTCGACGGCGATATTTCGGACCTGAAGAAATCGGGCAAAACTCGCCTCGTGATCTTCGTGAAGAATATCAGTGCGCGAAGAGGTGCGAGTTCCCTGACCTTAACCGCCTCCATCACCGGACCGAACGCCGCGAATTTCACTTTCACTAAAGGAAACCAGCTCGTCTTTGGTCCACTCGATCCAGGTAAAGAACAGAAACAAAAGATCGTCATCAAAGCCGAAAATAAAAACTCCGGCGGCACGTTCGTCCTCGAAGTTCGAGAGGGCGGAAAGTTGATCGGCAAGTACAAGGAGAACTTCTAAATCCCAGACCAAACTAAACTGTTCCGAAACTGAAACTAAAACTGTAACACCCAACCACAAATCCAAACCAAAAGGGTTCCCGAAGCCGATCGCCTCGGGAACCCTTTTGACTATGGGAGTCCAACCCTCCGCCTCGACCTAAAGCCGCCTCCCCTTCCGAAAAAGAGCCATGCTTGAACAAGCCGACTCCGTTCCCTAATGTAAGGGGCATGAACACCCCAACTAAAGCATTTGCAGCGATGAGCCCCACCACTCCCCTCGGCCCCTGGGAATTTAAACGTCGGGAACCCCGCCCGAGCGACGTCGAAATCGAAATTCTATTCTGCGGAGTCTGCCACTCCGATATCCACCAAGCCCGCGACGAGTGGGGCGGCTCGACCTTCCCGATGGTTCCTGGACACGAAATCGTCGGCCGCGTAACTCGCGTCGGCTCCGCCGTTAAAAAGTTTAAGACGGGCGATCTCGCCGGCGTCGGTTGCCTCGTCGATTCCTGCCGAGACTGCGCGAGCTGCAGTGAAGGCCTCGAACAGTTCTGCGAAAAGGGAATGATCGGTACTTATAACGGGACGGAACGTGACGGAAAAACTCCCACCTACGGCGGATATTCGAGCTCCATCGTCGTCGATGAACGGTTTACGCTGAAGGTGCCGAGTAACCTCGACCTCGCGGCCGTCGCTCCCCTCCTCTGCGCGGGGATCACGACCTACTCTCCGCTGAAACACTGGAAGATCGGCCCTGGCCACACGGTCGCCATCGTCGGCTTAGGCGGACTCGGACATATGGGAGTGAAACTCGCGCGCGCGTTCGGTGCGAAGGTCGTCGCGATCACGACTTCCGAAAAGAAAAAAGAGGACGCGAAACGCCTCGGCGCTCACGACGTGATCGTATCGAAGAACGAAAACGAAATGACCGCCTGGGCGGGGAAATTCGATTTCATTTTAAACACCGTCTCGGCCCCGCACGATATTAACGCCTACCTAGAACTCTTAAAGCGGGACGGAACGATGTGCCTCGTCGGGGTGCCGGATAAGGCTCCCGAACTGCAAGCGTTCAGTCTCATCATGAATCGCCGAAAAATCGGCGGATCGCTGATCGGTGGACTGCCGGAAACCCAGGAGATGCTCGATTTTTGCTCTAAACATTCCATCGTTTCCGATATCGAGATCATTCCGATCCAGAAAATTAACGAAGCTTACGCCCGTATGATTAAAGGCGACGTGAAATACCGCTTCGTCATCGACTTGAAATCCCTCGGATAAGGAGGACTCGCCTTAGGATTTAAACCCGGGTAATCTTTTTTCATGAACGATTCGACGACGTTTCTCATGGAAAAGGGTTGCCCCTGGGTGGATCTCCGCGAAAGTACGGGCCTGCCCGACATCCTTTGGTGCGAAAAGCAGCTCTGCTCCTGGATCGCGACCCCCGCAAATACGTGGTCAAATCTCGGGTACGTCGCCGTCGCATTTTTTTTCTTCTGGTTCACCCGTAAGGAAAAATCTGAA
>JANXTV010000254.1 GCA_025352185.1 Oligoflexia bacterium | reverse complement strand
TCGGCGGAAAAAATAAAACCGTCGAAGAATTAATTTCAAAAGATGAAGCGACCCTAAGCGAAATGAAAGAGCAGAAGGCCGTTAAGGATTTGAACGATCAGCTTCTCTCGCTTTATTCACAGTACGGAAAAGATGAAGATCAAGACACGCTTTTAGCCCGGGTCGAGGAAACGAAAGCACTCCTCGCGAAAGGTAATTATCGGAAAGCGAAGACTCGGTTCCGGAACCGGGATCTTTCGGCGTACGTGATGGCCCATCGTCTAATCCACCGGGACGAAAGTCCTTATAAAGTAGAAGATGCCGCAATTCTTTGGTTGAAGGCGGAGATCTCCGAAGGAGTCGAGAATGCCGTGGGGCGTGGAACTGCCCCGGCAAATACCCAAGAATCTTCGTCGAATATCGCTCGTCTAGCGGGTTACGTCGATGCGGCGAAGGCTCGCACCGCCGACGAAATAAAGGCGGATATTAAAATCGCGGAAGACGCCCTTCGCGCGGAATTCACCTCCCTCGCCGAAACCTTTAAGGACACCCTCAGTGCGGATTGCGCGAAGCTCGCGACTTGCGCAACCTGCGAGGGGGCTGACGAGGTAAGGCAGGGGGCGATGCTGACGGCGATCCAGGCGGTGGGTCGTAAGCTACAAACGGACGACGTCCTCAAGAAAAAGCGCGTCGACGAGGCCATTCAGAAGATGGCGGAAGCGGGAATTACGGTCGATCTCAAGCCCGCGAAAAAAGAAATGAAAGTCGCGGCGAAAGAACCGGCAAAAGTAAAAGTTGCGGATAAGAAAGTTAATGTCGAAAAAAATAAACCGAAAGAGAAAGAGGTCGGAGTAAAGAAAACTTCGAATCCTTACCTAAACGACGACGAAAACGACGACGACGCAACTAAAGTGGTCATAAAGCCTGCGGTAAATCTGGTGAAGAATGATTCCGATGTCGTGAAAAAGAACGTCGTGATTAAACCCGCGGTGAACACGGTGAAGAACGATTCGGACGTCGTGAAAAAAGACGTCGTGATTAAACCTCCTTTAAACCTAGTGAAAAACGATTCCCTCATTATAAATAAATCTCAAGATTCGATTCTGACGAAAAAATTTAAGCAGCAGCTAAATATTTCGGACTCCTCCCATAAGTCGTCGAATCCTACGTTTAATTCCCCCGTGAAGAATCCCATCGTCCAGACGGTCATCGTTAAGACCGATAAAAAGGAAAAAAAGGATGAGGTCATTTCGCCCCTGCCGGTTTACGGAAATGACGGTAAGTCCGCACTGGTAGACGATCTGGATGCCCTTACGGTCCTCGCGCCCGAGATTACGGCGCTCACGGATGGACATACCGTGAAAATGGGTAAATTCTACGCGGGGGACTGCGTAGTTACCGTGTATCTCGAGAAGACGAAGGCTGCGTATAAATATAACGTCACGCTCTATAACCACGTCAATGCGAAGAGTAATCCCCCGTTTCCGATAACCGCGTCGGATCCCTTTCATCAAGGGTTGAAGACGATTTCGGACTCCATGATGGCGATCCAGACGGATCTAGTGAAAGCTACTTGCGGAGCCGCCGCGAATAGTTCAACTTCCAAGTAATGATCCTCATCACGGGAGCGAGTAGTGGAATCGGAGAGGCAACCGCCGAGCGTTTTGCTCAGGATGGGAAGGCTCTCATTTTATGGGGCCGAAACCGCGAGCGCCTCGAAGCCGTTCGTAAGCAGTGCCTCGCGCTCGGGTCGAAATCCGTCCATGTGGCCAGCCTCGATGTTCGGGATCGCCCCACGATGGTCGACCAAGTTAAGAAAAACCCAGCCATCTACGAAAGGGTCGAAGTTGTTTTAAATAACGCCGGTCTTGCGCGTGGCCTTTCTCCATTTCAGGATGCGGTTCCCGAAGACCTCGAGGAAATGATCGACGTTAACGTAAAAGGGTTCTTAAACGTAACGACGACGATCCTCCCGATTCTCTTAAAAAAGAATCAGGGCCATCTCATTCACCTCGGTTCGGTCGCCGGGACTTCCCTCTATCCAAAGGGTCACGTTTACTGCGCTTCGAAGGCCGCGATCCACGCACTCACCCAAACTTTTCGAATGGATCTGAACGGGACCGCACTCCGCGTGACGGAGATCGCGCCCGGAATGGTAGAAACGAATTTCAGCGTTTCGCGTTTCGGAGATGCGGCGAAAGCGAAGGCGGTATACGCGGGGATGACCCCGCTCGTTGCGGTCGATATCGCCGATGCGATTCATTGGGCCGCGACTCGACCGGCGCACGTAAATATTCAGGAAATCGTAATGTATCCCGTCGCGCAAGCGAGTCCTACGATCGTATCGCGTAAGAGTTCCCTATGAAACTAGCGGGAATTCTACCGATCGTCTGTCTTACTACGTTCTTCGCCCTTTCCGCCGGGGCCGATTGGGAAGCCACCGTGACCTCGACCTCGTCGAAAGGGGAGTTTCCAAAATTTACGGGAAAGTTTTTTTCGAAGCGGGATCACTTTCGCCTCGATACGGAAACGCCGATGGATATGTCGATCTTCGTCCAGAGCGATTCGAAGAAGGTATACGCCGGCATCCATTCCTTTAAGGTGAAGCTCAGTTCGAAAGCCGATCGGTTCGCTGGCCAGCTTCCCGCGTGCCTTTCGAAGGATTTTGATGCGTGCGTAAAGGAACTGAAACTTAAAAAGACGGGAACCGAGAAAATCGCGGCTCACGAGTGCGAAATATTCGAGGGGGCCCCGAAAATTTCCGGGATGAAAAAGATTCGACTCTGGCATTGGAAGGGTGAAGCCGAACCCATTTTCGCCCAGTCGATCCTGACGAAAAAGAATGGCGCCGAGGTACGGACCGTTTTTTCCGGGATCGAAAAGAAAACTCATCCCGACTCTTTTTACGAGATGCCGAAGGGTTATAAAGACGCGGGGTCGATCGAAGATTTTTTTGGGGATCTCGAAGGAAAGTCTCCTTGATCTGGAAAACGAAGGTTTCCCTAGAAGAAATTCCGCTCGCCCAGAATCAGGTCTTTCGACTGGAGATCGAAGAACTTGAAAGCCTGGAAGCGACCATTGACGAACTTTTCCTCGAGCTCGAAGAGACCGGGGACGAGAGCCTGCTCGAGGATCTTTGTCCATATTTCGGGTGCGTATGGCCCTCGGCCCGGGCCCTGACCCAATATCTCGGAATGCAGGACATCGAAAAGGACGGAGCCGTACGGATCATCGAGGTCGGATGCGGTTTAGGCGTCCCTTCGCTCCTCCTCGCAAATACGCTCCGGTTCTCTAAAATAGTCGCCACCGACTTTCACCCCGAAGTGCCCAAATTCCTAAAGCGCAATATTGAACGGAACCGCATCTCAAAAGAGCGATTCGAATACCGGGAACTCAACTGGAGAGACCCGCCCCCGGATATTGGGAAATTCGGAGTCGTGATCGGTTCCGATATCCTTTACGAAAAGAGCCATCCCTCCGACGTTGCCGATGCCCTCGTGCGCCTCGTGAAACCTTCCGGCCGGATCATCATCGCGGATCCGATGCGCCCCTATCTGCAGCTTTTCGTCGACGAAATGAAAGCGCGGGGTTATTCGGCTAAGCCCCTGGTTTTCCAGGTACCGAATCCCCCCGCGCCTTTAAAGGAGACGTTGGTTTTCAACTTCGAAAAAATGACCTAACCCGTACTTAGAGCAGCCCTTCGGAGGCGGCTTTCAGCGGAGCGAGGATTTGGAGGATCGCGACCTTCCGAGCATCGCGGCCGGTGAGGGCGGCGCGCTGGGTTTCGAGTTCCTCGTGGAGAGTGCCGAGGATTTTCTTTTCGTCGGCGGTCGCGCCCGCAAGAATCGTCAGAAGCTGGGTTAATTTCAGCTTAGACGGAGTCTTCTCGAAGGTTTTACCGCTGACGATGACATCGTCGAGCATTTCCTGTTTGAGTTCCGAAAGGAGTGCGGCCCGGGCGAATCCGGCGGACTGCGTGTCCCCCGAAGCCGTCGCGGCCAGTAATTCTTTCGTCTTATCGGAGACCGGCTTTAAGATAATGTCCGATATCTGTAGGGCGTTCTTTAGTCCTTCGAGGCCGATTACTGAAGCTGGGTTCGAAAGAATAATTTTCGATTTCGAGGCGTCGACCTTAAAGATATTGCGCTCCGAGAGCCGAATTCCAAGAAGATCCCGAACGGGGTTCTTCTTTGCCGCTTCCGTCGCCGCCACTCCGATTTCAAGCTTTGCCGACTTTTCGTCGAGTCCGACGAGGAGGTGTGCCCCTTTCGCGAGGGCCGCTTTTACAGACACCACTGTCGCAGACTTCATCGGGCCGGCTTCCGGTACGATGATGAGCTTATTCGCATACTTTACGGCGGTCGTCGAAGAGAGTGCGCCCTCTTGGCGTTCGTCGTAAAGGTCGAGGCCGAGTCCGGAAGCCTTCCGAGCCTGCTGCGCAAGCCCCGTCGAATCGGCGGTATTCACGAGGAGCATCCCTTTCGAACTCGAGTTATAGGCGAACCGTTCCGCGGATTTTACA
>JANXTV010000124.1 GCA_025352185.1 Oligoflexia bacterium | reverse complement strand
CGGAAACTGATTCTGGCTTCGCTTTTTTCGCCAGGAGAGTCAGTCGGCTAATCTTACGGGCCGCGCGGCCTTTTGGAATCGCACCTTTGGAAGCAGCTTTAGAAAGCGCCTTCACTGCCGTCATATAAGCTTCTTTTGCAGCTTTTGCATCAAGTTTCGTGATCGCATCGACGGCCGATTTTACGATCGACTTCGTGAGGGATTTATTAACGGTGTTACGAACCGTGCGTTTTTTCGACTGCTTCGCGCGTTTCGTGGATTGACGAGTATTTGCCATGAGAGAGAGCCTTTCATCACCAGCGAATTAAATTGGAAACGAGTTCCGTGCCGGTTCGGGGATTCGAATACCCGATAATGATGCGCTATTTCAAGCGCGAAATGAGTTAAAACGTTAGCTTTCTACCTTGGGGCGGCTTCTGCCTTAATCCAGTTCAGGAGGGCCGCCTTCTGTTCGGGCTTCGATAGGAGCGGGAGATGGTCTCCGGTGACTCCGGTCGGCACCTTCATCAGTGTCGACTGCATGGGCGCATCCAGACGCGCTCGCTGCAGGAATTCCGCACAAGCCGCACTTTTATTCTCGGGAATGAAGAATTTCGCGAGGGCGGTGGCATCCTTACTGCCGTCACTGTGGCACGCGGTGCAGGTTCGTGACTTTACGAGCGGCAAGATCGTCTGTTCAAACATCCCGCTTTCCCGGCAGAATTCGGGAAGGACGACCTCGACAGAGTCGAAGGCGACGGATAGGACGTCTTTTCCCTCGCCCTGGTCCGACAGGAGAATCAGCGAGGCCGAGGTGAGCGCAGGTCCGGAAGGACCGGCTCGGGTAAGGGGTTCGACCCTTCCGAAAGTCGGAAACCCGATGAATGGCGTCACTGGCGTCGGCGGCGTCGGCGGGTCCACTTCGAGAAACGAACGCGGGCTGCGCAGCGAGTGATTCACCGTCTTTTCGACGCTCGTATATCCATTCGCCCTCGAATCCCACTTGCCGTTCAGGAGAAACCGAATTCCTTTAAAGCGGACGGCCGGAAGCGTACCGAGGATAATCACCCGGGGAGAATGGAGGCGGTAGGCATCAACGCCCTCGGTTTCCTTCGCGCTGAATTTTTGGATATCAACTTGAAGAATCGAGGAGCCGTACTCGGGTCCGAGGCCCGCGAGGGAAAGGGATACGGTCGTAAAGCCCTCCTTACGAGTCGGAAGTTTTTCCGGGACGATGACCGAGCCCGAAGCGAATTTTGCGACGTCGACGCAGTTTTTCTGCCCCTGGTCCCACCAAGCTTGTACGACCGGGGTGATATCCGCTTTCGTCACTCCGCACTCGACGCCGTAGGAAGAGCAGTGATTATTTCCGCCTTTCGTTACGAGACGCGAGCTGGCGAGATTTGAAATGTTTAAATAACTCAGCATCCGGCGATATGAAACCGCGACGTCCGCGACCGAGTGTTCGGGGCCTTGCTCGGGCCCGAGCGCGGGCGAATCGTGACAAGCGATGCATTTATTTCGGACGAGAGGAAATACCGTTGCCTCGTACGCCGCCTGCCCATCGGCACAAGCAGGAGTCGAGGAATCCGACGGCACGGTGCTCGGAAGTCTTGAGAAATGGGCTTCGCTGTTTAAAACGATGGAAAAGAGCGCGATGGCCGAGAGCAGAATTTTAGCCATAGCACACCACCGAGTCGAGTTCGGAAGTCGAAAAAATTCCGCGCGTCGCGAGAGAATCGAATTCGCCGAGCCGTCCGGAAACGGCGAGGTAGTTTGCGAACACGGCGTAGCCGGCCTTCAGTCGGTCTTGGCCCACGAGGGTCGTGAGGTCCGCGCCCTGTCCGTCGACGTAGTTACCCACTTGGATACGGTGCTGCTTCGGGGCAGCCGACGGATCAAAATAACCCATGATCGTCATCGAACGAATTCCCGAGTCCGCATCCCAATTCCGCGTGCCGGTCGTCGCGGAAATCCCGCCGTCGGTGATGATCTGGAAAAAGAGCGGTTTCTTCAGTCGGAAGGCGGTTTCGATAGCCTGGCCGATCGCGACTCCCGCCCGTTGGTCGGCCGTATCGCCCTCCGTCTGGTTTCCGACGTGGTAGTCGTAACCGCCGAGGCTGATCACTCCCGCACCGGTATTTCCTTGGATCGCATTCATCATGATCCCGGCGCGGATCGCCATTTCCGCGTTGCCGGCCGTCCTCTCGTTTAAACCGAAAATGGGCGCGATATCGGCATTCTTCCGAGGATCGAGAAGTTTCGCGAACTCCGAGTTACCTAGTTTCGAAGAAAACTCGGACTGCGTCGCGCGGTAAGCGGTAGCAATCGGGGCATCTCCGAGCGCGCTGAGCTGCGACTCGGAAAGGCGGGAGAGCATGCGTTTAAAAACATTCGTCGTGGACGGCGTAAGTTTATTTAACTCGCCGGTGAGCGAGAGAGCTCCCACCAGGTCTTCGAGGGCACCCACGGTGAGTGGATTATACTTACCTTCCGACTGAATGGCGCCCGAATTTCCGCCCGACGGGGTGGGCTCGATACCGGTTGCCGACGGAATGATTTTTCCCGGCGCATTCGCGCGACTCACGAGGGTAACCGCCGAAAGCACGTTCGCCGAAGTATCATCCTGTCCGAAGTGGCAAATACTCGATATCCGGAGTCCCGCGCGCGCGCCCGCGGAGGCGGAGGCCGTGATCCCGGCGAGGATCTTACTCGCTTTCGCACTCATCGGGAGACCAAACTGCTCATCGAGTGCGCCGGAAGCTCGCGGATTCCACCCGAGGGTATCGTAGGACTTTAAGAGGTCCTTCGGACCCCCCTTATTTCCGACGAGGAAGTTACCGGGGAGGGCGGCCCCACCCGCTAAATCGAAGACCAGAAAAGGGATCGGGGCGACGGCATCGGCGGCTTCGCAGCGGGAGGCCCGGATCATTACGCTGACGAGAGAAGGAGCGAGGGCGCAGGAGACGAAGCCTTTCGCGCTGGCGGCAAGGAAGTCACGTCGGGTCTGCGGTTTTCCGTGTAAAAAGCTCATAGTCGTTCCTTTTTCGCGTAACTTAAAAAATTAGAAATTCGGGGCTCGTGGCGACTGCCGCACAAACCATGGTTAAGAGGGGGCGAATGTCTTTCTCGGTGGGAGAGATCTCC
>JANXTV010000156.1 GCA_025352185.1 Oligoflexia bacterium | reverse complement strand
CTTGCCCTGATGGAAAATCGAAGTTCCCAAATCAGCGTCCTCCCCGTGGTGGACGGCAACGGGAACTGGATCGGATTAATAAGACTTCATGACCTCCTCCAGACTTTCTGACGAGAACTGCCCTAAGTGCGATGGCCCGATGCGTCTGCGAAACGCAAAACCTTTCCCTTTGGCGCTCCAGGTGGCCTTCGGCGTGTCTTTCATCGCCTTCCTCTGGGGGCAAAGCAGTGGCAAGGTTCCCCCGAAACTTCTCTGGGGATGGTCGATTGCGCAGATCATCCTCGGGGTCCTCTTAGTACGCGCTCGTTACGCTGCGGCTAAGAAAGTTTTTATTTGCCTCCGTTGTGGTGCGCCCTTACCCTAATCAAGCAATCTTACTGCGTAATTTAACCTAGAGGAAAATCTCGTGAAGAACATTTTTGATCGCCAATCCCCACTCTCGGCGCTGATCGCTGCCCTGACGGTATTCGGAACTGCCGGAATTATTTCCGGCTGTACCGATTCCCAGGCGAAACCTGCGAAGCCGAACATCGTTACTAAAGACAGCACTAAACCTGGTGTGGTTGCAAAGATCGGTGACGTCGAAGTCACTGAAGACGAACTCATCGGCGACGCTCGTTCGGACATCTACGAATTGAAGAAGCGCGAATACGATCTGAAAATGGATCGCCTGAATAAACTCATGGAAGAAAAGCTGATCGGCGTGGAAGCGAAGAAGGCGAATATGCCTACCGAGCAGTTCATCACCGAAAAAGTGGTCGGAAAACTTACGGTTGCGGATTCCGAATTTAAAGCCTTCGTGAAGGAAAAGAAAATTCCGGAAGACCAACTGAAGGAACACCCCGAGTATAAACAGCGGATCACGAGCTACCTCGAGAACCAAAAGCGTGGCGAAAAAGTTCAAGCTTATCTCGCGAACCTCACGAAAAAAACTCCCGTCGAAGTTTACTTTAAGAAGCCGACGATGGAACGCGTGACGATCGATATCGGTGATGCTCCGATGCTCGGAAAGAAAGATGCGAAAGTTCAAATCGTCGCTTTCTCTGAGTTCCAGTGCCCGTACTGCTCTCGCGGTGCGGAAACGATGCACGCGGTAGCGAAGAAATATGGCTCTAAAGTTGCCATCTCTTTCAAGCACTACCCCCTTCCTTTCCACGAGCGCGCAACCCCGGCTTCGGAAATGTCCCTTTGCGTGAAGAAACTCGGCGGAGACGATAAATTCTGGAAGTTCCACGACATCGCTTTCAAGAACCAAGACAAACTCGACAACGACAACTTAGCGAAGTTTGCTAAAGATGCCGGTGTAGACGGCGCGAAGGCGAAAGAATGTTACGACAAGGGCGAGTTTAAAGAAAAGATTGCCTCCGACCAAGCCTACGGAAATAAAGTGGGCGTCCGATCGACTCCTACCTTCTTCGTAAATGGCCAAATGGTTGCCGGCGCTCTTCCGATCGAACAGTTCTCGGAAATGATCGACGAAGAACTCGACTCTAAGAAGAACTAAACAGTTCAGCAGAAAATCTAAATCCTCTCGGATATTTTTTCGGTAGATTGTGAAGGGCCGGCACGCAGCGAATCGCTGGGAGCCGGCCCTTCTTCTTTTTTGGGTTTCCGCGAGTCCGAGAGACATTCGCGAGTCTTTATTGATCTGCTTTATTCACATTAAGGAGCCTGCACCATGCGCGTTTTGATCACCGGAGCTTCCCGAGGCATTGGAAAAGAATTTGTTCGCCACTACCTGGCGGCCGGCGATGAGGTTCACGCCGTAACTCGAAATCCGGCGAAGCTTGCCGATCTCGCGAATTCGAAACTCACGGTCCACGCGGTAGATCTCGAGGCAAAGGACGGCGCGGCGACGCTCGCAAAAGCGTTCGAAGGTCGCGCGATTGATTTACTCGTTAATAACGCCGGCACTTTTCTGGATCGTCAGTTTAATTTTAAAACGCTACCGATCGACGTGGTGACGAAAAGTTTTGAGGTGAATACGATCCTCCCGATGCGTCTTTGTCAGGCCCTGCTCCCTAACTTACTCGCCGGGAAAAGCGCAAAGGTTGCGCAGATTACGAGCCTGATGGGATCGATCGCCGATAACTCGAGCGGGGGCTGCTACGGCTACCGGATGTCGAAAACGGCCCTGAATATGTTTAATCGCTGTTTTTCTCTCGATCATCCTTCGCTGACGTCGATCGTATTCCATCCGGGCTGGGTGAAGACGGATATGGGCGGCGAAAATGCGCCGACCTCGGTCGAGGATTCGGTACGTGGAATGACGAAGATTCTCGCGGGCCTTAAAAACGACCAAACCGGAAAATTCTACGACTTCGAGGGCGAAGAGCTTCCCTGGTAGTTCGGTCCGCCCGGGCGCCCTTTCGGTACCCCCGCCGAGGTTTCAATCCAGACGCGCTCGCCCCCGGACCTCCCCCCTCTTTTTCCCTCTCGATTTCGCTTTGGCAATTGTTCGCTTTGGTATCGTAATTCTAATTTTCGAAATGCCTCCTCAATCCGAAGTCTCGTCGCCGGGCGAATCGTGGTTTGACCGTGTTCTATTAAGCTAATTCGAGGGCGCGATATTCCGGAAAGTTTTGCGAGTTGTGCCTGTGTTTGACGATAACCCAGACGAATCATTCTAGCCTCGAATCCGAACGACTTTGGGCCGGTGCCTAAGCCTAACGATTGATGAAGCGAAACGGGTCGAGACATTTCTCTCACGGCCTCCCATAAACTCGAATCCGAATGATGGAACGAACTGGATTGTATGCACGACAGGATTGGCTTTACCGCCCGATAAAGAATCAGCAGAATTTGCCGCCGGTGTCGTTTCGAGTAATGGGTCGACACTTCAACCCTAAAAGATAGGCCGGGCCGTGAGAACGATAATGTCGACTGGTGCTGCGTATGCCGATTTCCAATAGCCGGAAGTTTATTCATTCGAGGTAACTTGCAATCCCTTCGCCAAACCCCGGTTTGCTCCACGAAACAAAACGGAACAATTGCCAACGCAAGACTCCCGGGCAAAAGAAGGGGGTATAGGCGGGCGGAGCCCACGAGATATCTAGTTCGAAACAGAGAGCGGAAGACCGGAGATTAGACCGACAGTAACCTGACGGACTAAGCAAATCCTTCCCTTTCGAATCCATCCGCTTTCGGTAAAAATAAGAGGGTCAGAAGCATGGAAGCTTCTGCGGGAGACGCCATGTCCACGATTGGATCCGAGTACTCATCCCACCGCCGTTCCGTCGACGAACTCGAACAGGAATATGAACTCCAGCGCAAAAAAGCGGCGGAGCGCGAAAAGACGCGCGAATCGAAACTTGAAAAAAATCAGGAAACTGCGCTTAAGCGTAAAGACCAAGAAGCCTCCGACTCTATCCAGAACGTAAAAGATCGCTACGAGACTACTCTCTCCGACCAGTCGAAATCCGAAAAGGTCGAACGGGACCGAATAAAGCGCGCCGTCTACGACCGTACGGGCCGCAGCGCAAAAGCAATCACCGACGATGCGAAACAAGAACGCGACCGCGCGCTAGCGAACAGTGCCGCGAGCGAAAATAATTACCGGAAATCCCTGAGTAACACCGAAAGCTACTACGAAAATAAATCGAAAGAACAAGCCGACGAAAAAGAGCGCGACATGGAAGCGCTCGCCGAGAGCTACCGTAAACAAATCTCCGAAGCCCGCACGGGTAGTAACGGTGAGGACGGCGATAAAATCCAAGAATACCGGAATAAACTTCGCGACGAATCCCAAAGTGCCATCCGGCAAGCCCGCGAAGAAGTCATGGCCGAACGCCGGCAAGCTAAAATTATGTCCGAGCAAAACGAACGCGTCCTGAAGGACCGCGAGAAAAAATCGGATCACCTTCTTCAGACCCGCCTCCGCGAAAAAGACCTCGCGACTCGCACCGAATTAAACGCGAACGCCGAAGCCGAACGTGCCTCCCGCGACCGGGAACTCCAGCCCCTCCGGGAACAGATCATGGAAACCGCGGAGATGAAGCGTAAGTCCCAAAGCCAGTGGAATAATGCGCGCTCTGAAGCCATCGGCGA
>JANXTV010000121.1 GCA_025352185.1 Oligoflexia bacterium | reverse complement strand
GTCGGGGGCACGATCCAGCTCACGGCGACTCAGGGCGCGATTATCCAGCTCGTCACCGTCCTCTTAATTCCGGGGATGATGATCTGCTTCGGAATCGTCGTCTGGTGGAGACGTAAAAAACTTTAAAGCACGAGGATGGTCCATGTCGAAAAAATCACCCGCATTCGGGACGCAGCTGATTCTTGCGGCCGTACTCTTTATTTTCGGTACCGCTTCCTACTGGCTCGTCTACTCTAAGAAACCGAAAGAAGAAGCCGCGAAGGCGGACGAAAAGAAAGTCTTCGTCCTAAAGAGTGAACCGATTAGATCGGTCGAATTCTACGGGCTTCCCTTTCCCCCGAAGGACCCGAAAGAACTGGGTTCCCTTAACCTCACCCCGCTGGCCGTGAATCTCGAGTGCCTGAGTCTGGGAGACGGTCTCTGTAAAACTGAGGACTCTTCAAAATGGGGACTCGTAGCGCCGATTAAAACGAAGGCCGACGATGCGACTGTGAATGGCCTTTTGAAAAATCTCGGAAATCTTGCCTCTTCCGATACGATCGACCTTTCGAAAGAAACACCCGAAAAACGCGCCTCTCTCCTCTGGGATTATGGACTTTCCGAGAAGATCCGCCAGGATCCACGCACCCGAAAGATCCGGTTCACCCTGAAAGACGGAAAATCTTTCACCGCGTATTTCGGCGTTAAGCACCCCATGGGCGAAGATATTTTCGCTCTCTTAGAATCCCAGAAGGTCGATGAAAATCGAATTTTCCTCGTGCCCGAATGGCAACTCTCGGTGTTTAACCAGCGCACCTCTTATTTTCGCGATAAAAAACTCCTCGCCGTTAACGACAAGGAAGTCACCGGTTTTACAATTCTCGAAACGAGGAAGAGTCACGGAAAAATCGAAGCCACGAAGGATGAGACCTCCGGTCACTGGACACTGGCTGCCGGCCCGCGAAAGGTCGATGCGGACCAGGATACCGTCGAAGGATTCCTTTCGGGCGTAAGTTTCCTGAGCGCGAAGGATTATGTCTCGGAAAAGAAGGACTCGCCCGAGGCGAAGACGGCCCTAACGGGTGCCCGTTCTGTTTTTAGTCTCGAGCTCCGCACGAAGAATGGTGTGAAACAACTGAAAGTTTTCGGAAAACTGAAGGATGCGAAAAATCCTAAGGGTATCCTCACGCTTTATGCCGAAATCGACGACCAAGACCCGCTTGCCGAGATCGAATCCTTTACCTTTGAAAAACTCGATCTCGGCTTTGATGATTTCCGAGTTTCTAAACTCATCGGAATTAGCGATCGTTACGCTTTCACAAATATCGACATCGAAGCAACGGGCGTAAAGAAATTTAAAGAAAACCTCACGAAAGAATCTACCGGAGCATGGAAAATCGAGGGTAAAGAATCGGCCCGGGGAAGGGTCGAAGGCATTCTCGATCGCCTCACCTCTAAAATCGTAAAGGGATTTTCGGGACCCGCGCCCGGAAATGAAACGATAAAAATGACCTTCGGGAAAACTCCGACGGACGTTAGCCACGAACTTCTTTTTTGGAAGAAGGGTACTCAACTCTTTGCGCGAAATCTTCGCAGCTCCGAAAAAGAGACGATCGAACTGATGCCCGATTTTTCTATGCAACTTCCGTGGGATGAGCGATTCCTGAAAGACGCGAACGTCGGCGCAGAAGGAAAACAATGAGTCACGATCTCGAAACTGCGGGTTACGAAAGCGTTAATCGGAAACCAAAGTCGCTAAATCCCGTACTTTCCTACTTTCTTACTCTGAAGAAGATCCTCACCCGGCCGACTCTTTTCTTTAAAGAACTTAAACGCCCCCCCGGAGTAGTCGGCCCCCTCTTTTTCGGAATCGTAACGAATTGGTTCGCGACGGCCCTCGAGTACACTTGGTTTACCGGACTCCGTGGATTCTTCGGAACGCGACTCACAGAAATCTTTCGGGCTCTGGATAAATCCTCCGAAATTGATTCGAGCGGACAGGCGAGTGCCCTGCTTGCTATGCGCGAAAAAGTGGTCGACTGGATGTTCGGCGTCGGATCGATTTTAATCGATCCCTTTAAGACGTGCGCGCAGATCCTAGCCCTTTCCTTTTTCGTTTGGGTGGGCGCACGAATCTTCGCAAAAATAAGCGTCGATTCGGAGGAACGCCTGAGTTACGAAAGCGCCGTTTCAATCGTCGGTTACTCCATGGCCGCGTCACTCTTTAAAGGAGTGCCGATCGTGGGTGGTCTCATCGCCGGAATCTTTATTGCGTCCATTGCGATTATCGGAGCGCGGGAAACTTACCGGGTGAGCTCGGGCCGGGCCGTGGTGATCGCACTTTTTCCAACCCTTCTTTTCTGGGCCGTCATTCTCGCCGTAATCCTCGTTTTCTTCTCGGCGATCGTCATGCTCTTCACCCACCTTTAAAAATCGGTATTGCGCTCAGTATCAGGATGCCGTAATACCCGTCTCGATTACGGAACTTCCCTAAAAGGAATCAGAAACTATGTTCGCACTTCGTACTACTAAAGTCAGATTTGGCCTTCTTCTCGTTACTCTAGCGATCACGACCGGCGCGACCTTCGCGGCCGATACCCTAAAGGACACGATGAAAGCCATGTCCAAGGGGCTTAAGATCGCGGCTGACGTAAAACAGACCCCGGAAGCCCGCATCGCCGGTGCTTTACAGGTAGAGACGGAATCGCTCGTCGCATCCACTCAGTTTCCTCAGGATCTGAAAGAAGAGCAAAAGGCGGATTACACTGCGCGCCTCGTCGATGAGTCGAATAAAGCAAAGCAGCTTGGCGAAGCGCTTAAAAAAGGCGATGAAGCCTCGGCCGCGGCACTGGTCGCAAAGATCAACGCGAATAAAGGCGATGGCCACGCGGTCTATAAGTAAATCTCAGGTCCGTTCCTTTAAAAGATTTTCTCGTACGGCTGAAACCAAGCTCGGCACATATATCCGAGGTTAGCGAACTTCCGTTTTACCTCGCGCCAGAAACGATCCCCGTCACGGGATTCATCAAAGTGGGCGAACGTTCCCAGTTTTCGGTACGCATCCATGATTCGTTCGGGCGTAAATTCACTCGCGTTCGTGGCGTCGTAGGCGAGAAAATCTCCGGGTGTAAATCGGTTCTTGTGATCGAGTCCGCGCCGTAGCCGGATCCGCTCGTAGAGATTAATGAGGGTATCCGAAGTCACTCGCCGACCGATATATTCACGTAAATTCGCTTCGGTCGGGTAATAATTTCTGAACGGAGCGAGCGTTTTAAAGAAATCATGAAAGGCATCGAACCAGAGCGTGCGGATGATCTGCCGCTCGACGGGGTCGGCGAATTGCTCGCTCCACTTCACGAATGACCGCGTGAAGCGAATCCGGTCTAAAACCGCTCGGTAGTACTCCACGGTTCCCGGCACGATTTTTCGGGCGGCCATCTCTTCGTCCTGAGTTGAAATCATGGCGACGCTATGGAGCTCATCGTGAAAAAGAAACTGTTTCGGCGTGAGGACGTGCGCGTCGGCGTGCGAAATCTCGTCACTGATGCCGTAAATATTCAGGGGAATCGCGGTTAGGCCCAGGAATTCCGAAGTCGTAAAAGCCTCGAACGTATACCAAGGCGGGTTCGTATTCTGGTAGAGCCGCTCGAGGATCTTCGCCTGATCTTTAAAGTCGTAACGGAGCCGGCTTAAGTCCTCGGTTTCGCCGATTTTTTCCTCGACCTGTCCGAGGAATTCCACTACGACCGACCGAATTTCCGACGCCGAAGCGCGATTCGTCCGCAGTAAATTACGGATTCTTTCTCGAATGGCGGAACTGCACTGGGGGCGACTCGCCACCGTTTCGAGCGTTCCACGCGTTACCGCGTCGATCGGATGACCCTCGGTATACGACCGCGGTCCGCCCTTCTGCATTTCCACCCAGTATCGGAGCGCGGTCGGTGGAACGAGTCCATTCGCTTCCTGTTCGATATCCCGAAGCACGGAAAGGACTTCACCCGATAGATCAGCTCGCGCATTTACGCAGAGCAGGCTGAAACCGAAACCAACGAGCAGTGGGGTCAGGAACGTACGTAGGGTCATCGGGCAACCTTCCGGAAGAAGCGCGCACAAATTTCACCCGCCGGACCCTCGAGGCTCTGTTTTACTTTATAATAGCCGTTAATAAATATTCCCTGAATATGCTCGACCACCGACTGCTCGGAATCGCGAAAGGCGGCCTCGGTCTCCAGGAGATCGCGCTCCGCCGGAGAAAGCGCCACCGCCTGAAGCTTCCGGTAAGCCTTCGGAAGGTCCTCGAAGTGGGAAGTCGTTCCTACCCATGATGCATATCGACGGTTAAACCGATAGAGAACGTAAGTGTTACTACGCTCGATGAGTTTCCGGCGCTCTTTTTTCGAGAGGAAATAACCGAGCGTGTTCTTAATCGACGAATCTTTTAAATATTCGTAGCCCAGCATCGGCCGTTTAAAAGCGTCGAGAAATCCGAAACGATCGAGTGCGGCTGGATTAAATTCCGGGACCGGGAGCCCTAAAAACTTGCGGGCGGCGTAGTCGATCCGGTGCCCATCCATATCGCGAACCGATAAGCCGATCAGGCGATTCGTTTTTAGGTCGATCTTGAATAGCAGATTCTGCTGGTGAAGCTCAGTGACGACCCCGTTATCGATTTGGACGAGCGAGTGAAGTGCGAGTAAGGGCTTCACGAGACTTTCCCAAGCAAATTCTAATTTATCCTTTTCGCCGGAGGCTTCGAAAAGTAAATCGATCCACCTCGGCTTCCCATTTTCCCGTTCGGCGATTAGTCCGTACCAAGGAATATAGCCATGGGTGGCGTAATCTTCCGGGAGACTCCGGAGGATACTATTCCCATTCGGAAAGGCCTTCGGACCGACCGCGCTTTCCTCCGGAAAATAATTCCAGGCTACGGAGGTTCCCGGGATAATTCCGCCCGTTTCCTTCGCGAGC
>JANXTV010000151.1 GCA_025352185.1 Oligoflexia bacterium | reverse complement strand
CTACCCCACTCTTCCGCATCGGCTCGATTAGGCCCTGAACGCACGCATGCTCCGTAGGCGAGACGAACCAGCGAGGCTCCGGTCCCTTCCCTTCTCGGAAAAGGGCGAGTGCACTTTCGAGAACGGAGCGAATTCCGAGTTGGTTTGCTTCGGTACCGCCCGAAGTAAAAGTAACACTCCATTCGGAGGGATTCGCGCGGAAGGTTTTCAGTAGCGCCGCTTTCGCGAGATCGATGTCGCGAGCGGAGTCTCGTCCAAATGAATGGAGGCTCGAAGGGTTTCCGAGATGCGGTGCTTGATTCAGAAATGCAAAGAGCGCCTCCACCACAAACGGGTGAAGAGGCGCTCCAGCATTAGAATCAAGTAAGGTCGCGCGGCTTGCCGGCATTCGGGCTCGCCGGGGCTTTAAAGCCGGACGACTCGAGGATGGAAGAATTTGCACCCTTCGGCAGGTCGGAACCGCGGGCTTTACGGATCAGGTCGCCGACCGAAGTGGTCGTCAGGTATTCCTGCATCAGCATTCCGAGGTTTTCGAAGTAGGTTTTCGTAAGAATGAACTCGACCGTGTCGCTCTTAATATCGGTGGCACCCACGAGGTCCTTCGCCGGATTAATATTTTCTCCGACGCTCACGAGAACGTCTTTAATTGAAATCTCGTCCATCGAGCGGGAGAGAACGTATCCGCCGCCGGGGCCGCGAACACTTTTCACTACCGATCCCTTGCGAAGCCGTCGGAACAGCTGCTCGAGGTAATGGAGAGAGATTTTCTGACGCTCAGAAATTTCTTGTAGTCGTACTGGCCGACCGTTCGAATTGAAGGTCAGGTCCAGAATGGCTCGGACGGCGTACCGTCCCTTAGATGTCAAACGCATGGCTATTTCTCCCGTTTCCCTCTCACAAATCCATAATGGTCGTACCATGGTGGATATGACGCGTCAACTACTTCCCCTCCTTTTCAATTAAACAGTCCTACAGCTGGGGGGGCAACTTGCCGAAAAGTCCTTTGGAAAGGCTGTCTTCCGCTATTTGGGAGATGCAAACTTATGGCCGACAAAAAAGATCAACGTTTTACCTTCGATAGCGATAAAGACGGCCAGGAAGTCCCTACCCTGACGTCGCTTCTCTATAAGAAAAATGCAGTAAAAACGGCATCTTCCTCCGCGGCCCCCTCGGAAAAGGCCCCTTCACCCGGGCGGTCTAGCCCTAAACCAGTTCTGTCAAGAATGATGACGCTCGAACCCACGACGACGACGACGGTCGAACAAAGCCGGCCTCTCGCCACTGAAGAGCCTACGACGATTACCCTCACGAACGCTCCGACTGAGCTTGCTCGCCCCGATACGGGACCGGCAAGTGGCGTGGCGAAAGCCCTGGGTGCCCTGAAAGGGAACTCGGGATCCCCCCGCATTATT
Source organism: Oligoflexia bacterium (assembly GCA_025352185.1). Lineage (GTDB taxonomy): Bacteria > Bdellovibrionota > UBA1018 > UBA1018 > UBA1018 > JACMQW01. The sequence goes on along the minus strand of JANXTV010000151.1, from coordinate 3,303 downwards.
CCGGCTGGAACGCGATTCTCTCCCTCTCCGGTGATTCGCCCCGTGGGAGCCGACCGCTATTCGGATGGCGCTTTCGCCGCGACTGCCCTCCGCACGATGATCAGTAAACCGCGAGTGAACGCGGCCCTCGTTTTCGAAGCCACGTCGCCCGAGACTTACCGCCTCGGCGCGATCCTTCAGTCCCCGGGAGTTTCCTCCCGCACCGGACTCTGGAACGGAATGGAATTCACGACGCCCGAATTTATCGAGCTCGGAGAAAAGTTAACGAAATACGGGTTCGCCGAATTCTCTACGCTCGGGGCTACGGGTGCCGGTAATTACGAACGGATGGCATTCCGGAATGCGTTCGCCGCGAAAGCCGGAGAATGGGTCACCTTCATCCGCGTGAAAGAAGCATCCGGAAAAGACGGAATCGTCGTCGTCCTCTCGGAGGTATCGGTCCAAGCCTATCTCCCGAACTTCCAGTCCGAAGTCCTCGGCGCCGCCGGCAGTCTCTCGCTCGCGGCCTAATTCGTCTGCGTCCAGCTTACTTTCCGAATTTTTGCGGGATCCCGTGCGGACGCCCCTTGCTCGCCCGGAATAAACTCGAGGCGCACTTCGCGAACCGGAAGACCCGACTTAACGAGCGATGCGTGCGTCGCCGGAAAGAGTTCCATCCACTCAAACAGAAATAAAATTTCCGGATCCCAAAGCGATTCCAGCAGGCCGGTTTCTTCTAAGTCACTTTCGCTTTTCAAGCGGTAGCCATCCGCGTGAATAACCCGAAGCCCCTCGTCGGTACGGTATTCGTGGGCGATCGCAAACGTCGGACTTCCTTCCGCCGCCCGGTCCACTCCGAGCGCTTCGAGAAATGCCCGCGCAAAAGTCGATTTACCCGTCCCCATTTCTCCCGTGAGGAGAATGCGCGGGAGGACGCGCCCCTTCCGGAGTGCGCCCACCCATTCGAGGGCTAATTCCGAGAGATCCGCCTCAGAGCAGATTCGCTCGGCACTCAATCGGGAGTTTCGAGTCACGTTCAGTTTTGATTTCTTTGAAGGCATTCGCAATGTTCTCAATAATGTCGGTCGCGGTCATACTGCGGTGGCCCTTCGACTCCGCCGCAATTCCACCCGCTAAGCTGTGGAGGTAAACGCCCAGAAGCGTCGCTTGGGCCGGATCCATCTTTTGCCCGAGTAGCCCCCCGATCATACCCGCGAGCACATCGCCACTCCCGGCGGTCGCCATCCCGTCGTTTGGATAATGGTTTAAGTAAATGCGCTGATCGGGAGAACCGATGAGCGTCGCTGCGCCCTTAAGCAGTACGATCGCGTGGGTTTTCGCCACCGCGGCGCGAAGGCTCGTGATCACGTCGCGCATCACTTCTTCCTTCGACATTCCGAGCAGCCGCGCCATTTCACCCGGATGCGGCGTGAGGACCGTCGGCGCTCGGCGCGCCACGAGCAGGTCGTGCATATTATGATCAGCCACCAGGTTTAATGCATCCGCATCGAGCACGATCGGACCCTGATACCGCGTGAGGAGTTCCTCGAGAATTTTTTTACCCTCGGCCCTTAAGCCTAATCCCGGTCCGACGACGATACTCGAGTAGGTCGGGATCGTCTGACGGTAAATCTCGTAGTCTTTTCCTTCCGTCTTCAGCGGAACGCCCATCGTCTCGCTCGCGATTTTTTGCATCATCACTTCAAAACTGTCTTCCCAAGTCGCGACCGTGACGAGTCCGGTGCCCATTCGGTGGCAGGCCCGCGACGCCATTTCGATCGCTCCGGTGCGCCCGGGGGCGCCCCCAATTAAGAGCGTGTGTCCAAACGAATTTTTATGCCCGTAACGATCGCGCTCTTTTAGCATCGCCGAGAGCGGGCTGCGAAGGAGCAGAAACTGATCGCCTTCGACTCGAAACCGATACGGGAGCGAAATATCGACGTTAATGAGAATCCCGCGCTTTGCCGCGCCGGGAGGCAGGAAATGCCCGAGCTTCGGGAAACCAAACGACACGGTCATCGTCGCTTGGATCGCGTTTCCATGAATGACGCCCGTATCCCCGGAGACGCCGGTCGGAATATCCAGCGCCACGACTTCGCGCGCCTTCATTCGGTTAATGACCTCGACGACGTCGGCGTAAAGCCCTTCGAGGTCACCCTTCAGTCCCGTACCGAGAAGTCCGTCGATTACGGTGAAGGGGCCGGGAGCTTGCGCGAGGAATGCTTCGACACTCCCGATCTGATCGATCGAGGTGAGTTTCGCTCCCAGTTTCTTTAGGATGAGAAAGTTTCGCGCCACCGGCGGCGGATACTTCGTGCTGGGTTCGATGTAGAAAACGCGGATGCGCTTCCCCAGTCCGATCAACCGGCGCGCAGCTACGAACGCATCGCCCGCATTATTTCCACTCCCGGCAAAAACGAGTATTTCCGTCTCGGTACCGGCACCCGGATAATTCTCAAGAATAATTTGCGCGGCCGAACGGCCCGCATTTTCCATAAGAATTTCGGGGGAGATTCCGTATTCGGCCTCCGCGATGCGGTCGATCTCCCGCATTTCGGTACTCGTCGTCACTCGCATGGATTCGTTCGGGTGTTTATTCATAAATTTTCTCGCTACTCAGTTCTCTTTCCGTCCAGCGACTGCGTCGCATCCGACGCGCTAGGGCGCCCGGATGGCGGACACCATTTCCTTTACGGCCTGATCGAGACCGACGATGGCGGCACGACAGACGATGGCGTGGCCGATGTTATACTCTTCGATTAAGGGTGCGCCGGCGCCGTCCAGGAGTTCGGCCGTAGGACGGACGTTTACGTAATCAAATCCGTGCCCCGCGTGGACGTGAAGCCCGAGCCTCCGTCCGAGAATTCCCGCCGCGTAAATCCGTTCGAGTTCGGACTTTTCGCGCTTTACGGAAGACTTCCCGAAAGCACCTTGGGCGGCCAGGCAATACCGACCGGTATGGAGCTCGACCGCATCGGCGCCGAGCTCGGCCGAAAGTTTCATCGCCGCCAGGGAAGGCTCCACGAAAAGACTCACCCGGATGCCTGCCTTTTTTAGTTTCGCGATGCAGGCAGCGATTTTCTTTTTCCCTATATCTAGGGCCAGACCGCCTTCAGTCGTGACCTCCGCGCGTTTTTCCGGAACGAGGCAGCTCCACTCGGGCTTCGTCTTTACCGCGATCTTCGTCATCGCGTCCGTTACCGCCATCTCGAGGTTCATCGGAATACGTAAGCTTTTTCGCAGGTCCTTCACGTCTTGGTCATTAATGTGCCGACGATCCTCGCGCAGGTGAATCGTAATTTGTTCACCACCGGCGTCCTCGAC
>JANXTV010000143.1 GCA_025352185.1 Oligoflexia bacterium | reverse complement strand
GCGGCGACGGCGCTCGGTGCGCTCATCTGTACGTCTCTGAGCGGCTGGACCCTCTCGCGCCGGCGTTACGGGAAATGGATTACGATCGCGGCGCTCGGGTGGTGCGTCGGAATTGCCGCGGCGGGATTTTCGACTTCGCTTTACTTCTGTCTCTTTTTTCTCGTAGCGGCGGGATTCTTCGATATGGTGAGCGGTATTTTTCGGAGCACGCTTTGGAACGAGACGATTCCGGATTCGGTTCGGGGGAGGCTCGCCGGAATCGAGATGCTGAGTTACATGAGCGGACCGTTAATCGGAAATACTTGGATGGGATTTCTCGCGGCGGCCACGAGTCCGTCGGATGCCCTAAAGATCGGCGCGACGGTCTCGTTCGTATTTATCCTGGCGCTGGTGGCGATAAAGCTACCGGCGTTTTGGAAGTTTCGTTCCCGTTTCGCGCGATCGTAATATTTTCGGATCGACTACTCCCATTCGGAAACCTTTCGGAGGAGATATCCGAAAGCGTAAAGCGCTACCTTCAGAATGACTCAGGCCTGGGTCATCACGCAACCCAGGGGACTCACAATGAAAGGCGCGAGACTATTTACGTTCCGGGCGCTTCGAAGTCGCTTTATCGCAGATCTTACAGAGGAAGGCTTGCATCGCAGCCCAGGAACGCCATTCACCGTCTTTCGACGGGATGACTTTCTTGCACTGGAAACAGCGCATGTGGCCTTTAGGCAGGGTCCGAACGGGTTCTTCAGTTTTCTGGAAGCTCATAAGTATCCCTCGAACTTAAATACGTTGGTTAATTTAACTTCTGACGGTGGGTGATCAAGCCGTGGCTCGGATCGTAGGGAGAAACGCCGACGGTAACCCGGTCGCCTACGATGATGCGGATCTTAAATTTTTTCATTTTGCCGGAGATGCGGGCGGTGATGGTCATTCCGTTATCGAGGAGGACTACGTAGTTTCCACCGCCGGTAATGTCGGAAACTTTTCCTTCAAACTTAATCAGATCGTCACGAGACATCGAAATCCTTTAATTGAATGAACTGCAAATGGATCGGAACTCAAAAAAAGGGGGCGGCTCGGAGCGATTCGCTCGGGGCCGCCCCCAATAAACTTAAGTGCAGGGCTTAGAAACGGCGTCCGCCGCGATCTCCACCACCACCACCGCCGCGTCCACCGCGGTCGCCGCCACCGAATCCGCCGGAGCGAGGAGCGCGAGGCTCCATCGGGCGTGCTTCGTTAACGGTGATCGAACGGCCGTCGAAATCGGCGCCGTTGAACTTCGTGATTGCCGCCGCTGCTTCAGCGTCGGAAGACATTTCGACGAAGCCGAAACCTTTCGAACGACCGGTATCGCGATCGCTGATCACTTTAGCGGATTCAACCGTTCCACACTGAGAAAAAATTTCGACCAGGTTCTCGTCGACCGCAGAAAACGGAAGATTTCCAACATAAAGCTTCTTACCCATGAGACCTCCTATTAGGCTTGGGGGCCAGTATCGGAGAACATGAGCACTATGCTCGGTACCCTAACTTGACCTGAAGTAACGTTCGTAGGCTAACACGCAGGGTCTACGAAAGTATAGACAAAAACCGGACGGTAGGGGGTTGCTGGATTCGTACAGCATGCAACGCGTTATCGAAAAGGAATCTCCCGCGCATGACGCGAATTTCCCTCTCTCCGCCGCATACTTCTGGTCCGGGTGAGACATGAACTGGTCTGAACTCAACCTCGCTCCCGCTCTTCTCGAGCTGATTACTAAAGTCGGTTATAAAGCGCCCACCCCGGTCCAATCGGCTGCCATCCCTTTCGCCATCGAAGGACACGACGTGATTGCCTCGGCCGCAACCGGGAGCGGGAAGACCGCCGGATTTGTACTGCCGACGGTGCAACGTTACCTCGGTAAGAGCGGAACGCTCGTCCTCGCTCTTTCGCCGACCCGGGAAATCGCCCAGCAAACGGCCGCGGTGTTTGAAACTTTTGGTGGACCGCTGGGATTAAAATCGACCGTTCTCATCGGCGGCGCAAATATGCGGGTCGAAACTGCCGCACTCGGCGAATACCCGCAGATCATCGTGGCGACTCCGGGTCGCCTCTGCGATCACCTCGAGCGGGGGAATATCTGGCTCGATTTCATCCAAACGCTGATTCTCGACGAAGCCGACCGCATGCTCGACATGGGTTTCTCCGAGCAGCTGAATAAAATTACCGACCAGATTCCGAAATCGCGCCAAACCCTCATGTTCAGCGCGACGTTCCCGCCTTCGATCGAGCGGCTCGCGAAGAAAGTGATGCACTCTCCGAAGGAAGTAAAAATCGGATCCGAAACCGAGTCGAAACCGCAGATCGAGCAGCGGTGGCTCCGGGTCGACGAAGAAGATAAATTAAACGAACTCATTCGCCTCTTTAAAGAAGAACCCGGCACGATCATCGTGTTTGCGAAATCGAAAGATAAAGTTTCTCGAATTTGGCGCAGCCTCCATTCGCGCCTCATCTACGACGCCGGATTCATTCACTCGGACTGCACCCAGGCGCACCGGGAAAAAGCGCTGGCCGATTTTAAATCGGGCGAGCACCGAATTCTGATCGCGACCGACGTCGCGGGGCGCGGGATCGACGTCGACGACGTCGCCCACGTCGTGAATTTCGACCTCCCGATGGAAGCCGAAGATTATGTCCACCGCATCGGCCGAACGGGTCGGCGCGGACGTAAGGGAAAAGCGACGAGTTTCGTGATCGACCGAGATCGCCAGACGCTCGCGGGCATCGAAAAAATTATGAAGTCACGCGATGAAAACTTCGTGATGGAGATTGCTCCCGAAGGTCCGCGCTCGAGCGGCGGTGACCGGGGTGGAGATCGTGGACGAGGCGGCGACCGAGGTCGTGGAAGCGACCGGGGTGGTCGCGGTGGTCGTGGCGGACGCAGCGGCGGAGGCTCCGACCGAGGTGATCGAAGCGGCGGTGGACGGAGCGAACGGAGCGGTAATTCGGATAGTGCAGCGGGCAGCCGAGAGAGCGGGGCTTCCGCCCCGCGTGCGTCAACCCCCGCACACGTGCCACCCGATCCGAATCAGCCTCGCATCACGATCACCTTAAAAAGTAAGGTTCCGGCGCCCGATGGCGGCGGCGCCCAGTCCTGACCGGACTCTCCCGTGAGTCGGCGTCCATTCCGCGTTGAAGGCTTTTCGACCTTGCGACTGAGCGTCCTCGACGTCGCTCGGAGTCGCGATTGGTACGAAAAGTTTTTCGGCGTCGCACCCGTGGAAGATTTACCGGATTTCGCGTCGTTCCGAATTGCGGAAACCGTCCTGGAGCTCGTGCTCGCCGATGAAAAATCGCCGATTTCAAACGGCGGGAGCGTCGGGTACTGGCTCGTTGACGATTTAGCCGGTACTCTATCGTTAGCTGAAGAATTGGGTGCAGAAATTTACCGAGGACCTCTCGCCGTAGAAGAGATCCACCGAACGATCGTCCAAATCCGCGATCCTTTCGGAAACGTACTGGGGTTTACGGAGGTGTTTAAATGAGTCTCATTTCTACTTTTTTCCTGGCTCCCCATGGTGCAGAAGCGCCTCCCGAAAACGCGCGCTCGTCCGAAAAGTTCGAGATTGCCGATCTGACGGACGTGGAGGTGGGTTTAGTTTGGGAAGTTCTTTCGGGAGAGGACTGGGACGACGTCCGCCTCGAAGACCTCGAGCCGATGGAAGTCGAACACGATTCCGTGCTTTATACACTTCCGGAAGACCTCGTTGAGATGCTCGCGGGGATTGAAGACGGGGAAATTTCCGAACACGTATCGACGCTCATGGAACACGAGGAGTTTGAAATTTGGGATGCTGAAGATGTCGGCAACCTTCTCGTCGGACTGCGGAAGATCGCTATTCAGTCGCTCGAAGAGGAAAAAATTATTTTATTTGAAGTGAACTGAGATGGGAGAGCGTCACCGTCAGTAAGGGCGGAGGCGGCAGGCGGCGATTGCGGACGTTCCGCCGATGGCCTTAGCGCACTGAACGACCGTCTCAATTTCGTAGTCGGACTGGACCCCGATACAGGCGGGCATTCCCTCGGGTGGGGTGATTTCTTTCGTGCAGCGGACGACCCAGTCGGTCTGGCCCTGCGATTTCACGCCGGTGCACGCGGGTTTTCCGGCGGCCGGCTCGATGAGTTTCGTGCACCGAACGACCCAGTAAATATCGGCCTCGGTTTTAACTCCTGCGCATGCGGGCTTACCCGCGTCCTCGGGGATGAGGGCCGCGCACTTTAAGACCATCTCGGTCGCCGCCGTATCGACGTTCGCTATTTTTCGACTCGGTACACTCGTATCTATTTTCGTTGGTTTTTCGTTTCCCGGAGCCACCTCGGTTTTCGCCGCCCCGACGCGGTCGCAGCTGCTGCTGAGAGCGAGCGGCAAGATCAGGGAAAGGATGAGCCGTGCGAAAAATTTACCTTCCATCCTCACTAGTGTAATTCGCGTTGGGGGGACGGGTCAGTAGGCAAAAACGATCTGGCCGGATGTTGCGGAGGCGGGAGGTAACCTAAACCACCTGCCCGGCGGCCCACCCGGAGGCCCAGGCCCACTGGAAGTTATATCCGCCGAGCCACCCCGTCACATCGACGACTTCGCCGATGAAGTAGAGTCCGGAAACTTTTTTCGCTTCGAGAGTTTTTGAGGAAAGTTCGTTTGTGTCGATACCCCCGCGCGTGACTTCGGCCTTCGAATAGCCGACGGTACCGGCGGGTTTCATTTTCCACGCATGGAGTTTAGCGCAGAACGCCTCGAGATTTTTCTCGGAAACCTGGGGGAGGGGGAGCGTATCGGGAAATTCGAGATCGCAGAGTTTCTCGGCAAACCGGGAGGGGAGGACTTCGGAAAGGAGATTCCGTACGATCATCCGGCTTCCATTTTTTTTCTTTTCCTTAAACCACTCAAACATCGAAAGTTCGGGAAGAAGGTCGATCGTAATGGCCTCTCCGGGGTGCCAGTGGAGCGAGGCTTGGAGCGCGGCCGGTCCGCTGAGTCCCGAATGGGTAAAGAGCAGGTTTTCGCGGAACACGACTCCCCCCGCTTCGATTTTACAGTCGACGGAAACGCCGGAAAGGCCCTGGCAGAGGACGGCGTCCGCGCCCGCGAAGGTGAAACCGTCGAGGGCCGCCGCCCGCGGGACGAGTTTCAATCCGAACTTTTTACCGATGTCGTAGCCGAGTCCGGTGGCTCCGATTTTTGGGATCGAAAGTCCGCCGAGGGCGACCACGAGGGATTCGCTCCGAAAGTTCCCGGCCGAAGTCGCGATTTCAAAACGGTAGGGGCGCGACTCTTCTGCGAGGCGTTCAATTCCGGAGATCCGCGTTTCAAGTCGAATCTCGCATCCCGCGTCGGCGCATTCCTTTTCGAGGAGCGCCACGATTTCGCGGGCGGAACCGTCGCAAAAAAGCTGACCGAGTTTCTTCTCGTGGTAGGGGATCCCGTGCTTTTCGACCATCGCAATGAAGTCCCCGGGGGCGTAGCGGGACATCGCCGATTTCGCGAAATGAGTGTTTTCTGAGACGTAGTTCGCCGGGGTCGCGCCCGTATTCGTGAAGTTACACCGGCCGCCTCCCGAGATGAGGATTTTACCGCCGAGTTTCATCGCGTGATCGAGAATGAGGACACGTCGTCCCCGGTTTCCGGCGGAGAGCCCGCACATCATTCCAGCGCCGCCGGCGCCGAGAATAATCACGTCGAAATCGTTCTTTTCGGAATGCATTTGTCCCCGGGTCTACCGGTTTAGGAGCAGTCCGTAAAGGGTCGAGCGAACGGTGCTGGAATCGGCGTCGGTCACCAAAAAGGCGGTCAGACTTCCGTCGTCGCCGGGCTCGAGCCAAAGACCCTCGGGTTTTGCTTCGATTTCCAGGGTGGTCAGCGAGGCGACTTTCGGCGTGCCGGACTTCGAAAATTTCAGCTCGCCCAGGATTGCGCCGCTAAAGGCTCCGTCTTCGTACGCATCCTTCGATTCTTCTCGGACGGCGAGGAACCAGACGGCGTTCGGATCGCGAGGGTCAGTCGCCAGATCGGTAAAACCATAGCCTAACGGAAGTTCAGGACTGAGGTCGTGATCGGCGAGGTAAGCACCCTCTCCGATTTCGTTCCCGGGGCTGATCCCCTCGACTACGGCCGTGTGATCGAGTCGAATGACTCCACTCCAGGCCCCCGCCGAATTTCCGCGCTGGGCGAGGAGGATTTCTTTTCCGTGAACGACGGCACCCTCGATATTTAAATGGGGGATCTTTCCGCGGAGGCGCTCGTAAAGGGGGCGGAGAGAAATCGGTTTCGGAAGTTCACGCGTTTTCGAGTCGAGCGTTTCGGAAGGGAAGCTGAATCCGCGGTCCCGGTTCGTCGTCGAGCCCGAACCAAATCCGACGAGTTGATCGCCGAGGATAAAGAGGGATTCGAAATCCGGCTTCGCCGCCTTTCGTTCGCGGAGGTCCTCCGGAAGTTCTCCCGCCAGAATGGGAATTTGCCTCTCCTGGCCGTCGGACGCGATTCGCGTGAGAGACAGGAGATCATCCGATACGGAATAGAGAGCGGAACCGACGCGCACCAGACCGCTCGCCGAAGTCGTCGAGAGCGAAAAGATCGGGGTAGGGCGCAGTGATTTTTCGGGTCGGGGCGTTTGAGTGGCCATCGTTTACGGAAACTCTGCCATAGGTGCGTGGCCCGTTCGAGTGAGAAATCGAGAGTCAGGCAGATGACGCCGCCCGGACGCCAGGGCGTGACCTCACGGTTATGCTAAGATTAGGGTGGTGGGGCACGTCTTTCGACTCTTACTCTTAGCTACCCGGGCTTTCGCGCTATTAGCGACCTGCGCGTACGCCGCGGAACCGATGCTCCTCGTTAGTCCGGAGATCAGTTTCACTAACTCGAAAATTTGGCGCGCCGCTCGTCATAATGACGACACGGATAATCCGACGATTCGGAGGGCCTTCGAATCCTTCGTCGCGCGGGCGCGCGCGAACTGCGAGACCTATAAAGACTGTGAGCTCATTCCGTATAAAGACCGGTACGGTAATCCCGCATTCCGGGTGAAATACCAGAACGGCTGGGAGCATAGCCTCACGCTAGATCCGAACGTCATCGAAATCCCGACGAAACCCGCGTCGCTTGCCGAATTCATTAAAATCCAGCCACTACTCGATCGCGATCTCTTCGCCGTGGCGAAGGAACTCGGCATGAAGGGAGGCGACCTCGTCTACGACGGAGGTTGCCACGTGAATGTCGGCCTGCAGTCTTTCTCGGGCGATCGCTTACTTTTTCGAAATTTTCTCGTCGACTTAGTAAATCACCCCGAGCTCGGTCGCGGTATTTTTTATTCGAATATTGAAAATGCACCGACGCTTGAAGATCTCGAGCTCGATCAGCGAAAGCGATTCGCCGAACTCGTCGCCGAATTCGATCGGAATGAAAAAATGCCGCCCGAGGATCTGGCGCGAAAAATTATTAGCGACGTTTATTATAAAAATCCCGCCGAATGGGACCCGCCATCGAAATACCATTCGATAAACCTCGATTCTTTCCTTTTACCCCTCGAGAAGAAAGATCAGTGGCGACTCGAACTCCGAAGTCAGCGGTCCGTAGAAAACTCGGAAGAACTCCTGCGCATTCTCGATCTCTACGAGTCCCGCCTCCGGTACTTAGCTACGAAAAGGGAGGCGATCCCGCTTCTTTTAGACGTCACCCGGAAAAAATTTACGCTCGGGTCGAGCTCGCAGGGAATCCGGGATTTTTACGCTTACGTGACCGAGTCGGGACTCGAATGGAAAAAGTACCGCCCCCTACTCACTGAAAAATACCGGGTGATCGAAAAGCGTCTAAAATTAGAACCTACAGTCCCCGCGCGGACTGCCCGGTGCCGAGGGAAGCTCGCCGCAGTCCACCCCGGATCGAGCTGATTCCCTTTTGGCGAACGGCCTTTTCCGCCGCGGCAAGATTCGTCTTTGCGATTTCCGACTCCGGATGTTCCCCGACCGCGCGGCGGAGCTGGAAGATCCCTTTACCTAATTCGCCCGTGGCGAGGGCCACGTTTCCCAGGCCGATCCGGGCGGCGAGACTCCGGGGCCACCGTGCGAGTACCGCGGAGTAAGTTGCCCGCGCCGATTCTAGAAAACCGAGGTCTTCGAGGGCGGCACCGGCATCCATATTTTCGAGTTCGGAGGCCGATGCGGAGAGTTTCCCCGGCGGAAGAACGACCAGGCCCCAGTAATCCCCGTAGACCCAGGAGCGCTCGAATTTTCGCAGATCCCAGTGTTTGCGCTCGTCGTGTCCCGTATGCAGGATGACAGTCGATTCGCTTAAGTCGTAGCCCACGACCAGGGCGTAGTGCCAACGTGGGTACCAGTTGAATGCGAGGTTTTCGAAGACGATGACGGGATACCCGCCCGTGATTTCCCGGAGTACATTCTCGAGTCCGTGGACCGGAACTGCCATCATTCCCCGGCGTCGAGCGGCGTCGATTAGGGGCTGCTGGAGGGTTCCGTTAAGTTCGGGCGAAAAAATCTCCCGTCCGAGCATTTCATTCGGTGTCGGGTTCCCCGCGTAACCGAGCGCCATCGAGAGGGTCGTCGGTCCGCAGGAAGTCTCGGTTTGGTCTTGGAAAGGGATATTCGCAATTTCAGCGTGATACGGAAGGTCTCGTTCGCGGGCGAGGAGGGCGTCGGTTTCACGGGTCGGAGTCGCGCACGAAAAAAGGCTGAGTGCGCAGGCAACGAGTAATCCGCTACGGAAATCGAGGGGACTCACGTGCTTAAATCCGGTTCATCAGCAGGAGAATAATCACGACGAGGAGTACGGTCGTCAGCCCAATCACGATGACTTCGCCTCCCGCTTCCGCTCGCGTAACACTTTCGGAAATTTGTCGGAGTTCGGAAGGCGACATCGAGGCGAGTCGGGTGGAAACCTCGGACGGATTCAGCCCGTGTTTCACCATCTCGGTGACGACTTCTGGACGCGCGATGTAAGTACGTATGCGTTCGACCGTCGCGGATCTCGAGAGTTTACCGACCGCTTCTCGCGTACTGATCATTCCCGAGCCGGTTCCCGGAAGGGACGCCGCCGCAATTCCGGGAATTCCCGAAAGGACGATGATGAGACCTAAGGAAACGGGTCGCAGAAATGGGGCGAAAGGGTTCATCCTTTCCAAGAGTGCAACCCAGGTGCCACGTGAGGGCCGTGGACGAAGGGGCACTTTAGGCCTCTCCGTGTGAGGGCGATCCGCGTGCCGCGTCCGTCGGTGGATCCCGAGGGGAGTCCGGACTTATCGATAGATTTGGTTGCGCTTAAACTGTCGGTCGAGTTTTGCTTCGTCGATTTCGGCCGCGACTCCGCTCCCGCTCCAGAGCGTTTTTTGATGCGCGTGATTCCGCACCTTTTGGTAAGCGACTTCGGTGTCGATGAGAGCGTTAAAGCCTTCGTTCGCGGCGAGAAACGCCAGGCGCAGAATCGTTTCGTCGCGGTCGATACACTCTTTTATGCGGAGAGTGACTTTCGACTTTTTAATCAGCGGGACTTCTTTCCGCTGGGTAACGAAGAAAACAGAAACCTGTTTAGCCTTTTCAAGGGTTTCCTCGTAGCGGGTGAGCGCCGGTTGCACCTTTTCGTCAAAGCAAAATCGGCAATAAATCGCGTGGGTGAGCTCCCCGGGAACCTCTTTTAACAGCGCGAAGGACCCGCCCGGCGGGGAGAGCACGCAGTCGCGGCAAAGGGCGTTTTCACAGAGTTCGCACGCCGTTTGGGCGGTAGGCTGACGGCAGGTTTCGCAGGTATTGCTCATAGCGAAGGCAGACATAGCACATCCTGTCCCGCGGGCTATTTTAATATATTCGAGCTTAAAACGGCCTCAGTGGCCGGGGGACTAACCGTTAAGACTGTTCAGGGGTGGGGGTTAGACTCCGAAAAGAAGGTGAGTATGAATGTCACCATTAAGCAGCTTCTCGAGACGCTGATTCTCACGGGCTCATCCGACCTCTATATTATGACGGGTGCGACGCCGACGATGCGTTTCCGAGGGGAGATCATTAAGCTTCAAGCCGATCCCGTGACTTCCTACGCGGTCGAACAGATGATCCTCGCGATTCTACCGGACGACCAGAAGCTGAAATTTGCCCGTGAAAAGGCCCTCGAAGTCGCCTTGAATAGCCCGGGTATTGGGCGATTTAAGCTGAATCTTCTGATTCAACAAAACCGAATTTCGATGATCGTGCACGCTCTCGGAAATGAGCACACCGTCGGTCTAAACGTGGCCCTGAACGATCCCGCGCTCGCGATTTCAAATGACGGCCAGTTCCTGCAGGGTGCGGTCGATACGAAGACGGCGACCATGACCGTGATGGAATCCCCGAGCTTACAATTCGCGGATGACGACGAGTCGACTCACGTGATGGATCCACCACCGAAAAAGGGAATTCCGAAAAAACCGGCCTATCCAAACTCCGCGCTGCCCGACCCGTGGCAAACCGGAATGATGAAAATCCCTCCGCCGGTCCCGAAGAAAAAAGCGAGCTAGTAGAAGTGAGTAGGTTACCCCTTCATGGATGGGCGGGCTCTGCCCGACCGCAATGAAGTGAGTAGGCGAAATACCTCTGATTTCACGCGCTGTTCCAGAGTAAGTGAGCGATGGTTTGGCGGATGGACGGGCCCGTCTTTCCCCACTATGCTGGGGATTCCATGAACCCAGAATTCTTCGAATGGCTCCTTCTCCTCGGAAGGTGGCTCCACATCACGGTTGCGGTCACCTGGATTGGGACCTCGATTTTTTTCATGTGGCTCGACCGGACGCTCGCGCCGAATCCGGAATCAAAAAATCCGGGTCACGTGGGCGACCTCTGGATGGTGCACGGCGGGGGATTCTATCACGTCGAGAAACTCCAAATGGGGCCCACGAAAGTCCCGGAGTCTCTGCACTGGTTTAAATGGGAATCCTACTGGACGTGGCTCTCCGGAATTTTTCTCCTGACGATGATTTTCTACACCGGCAACGGGACGTTCTTACTCGACGCTTCGATTTCTTCGGTGACATTCGCCCAGGCCCTCGGAATCTCGGTAGGCTCGGTCGTGGTTTCGTGGCTCTTCTACGATTTCCTGTGGGAAACCCGACTCACGAAAAACTATCCGGTGATTGGACATTTCTTTACGCTCGCCTGGTTCGGGGGAATTTCGTATTTCCTCTGCCATACCCTCAGCGGCCGCGCAGCCTACATCCATATCGGCGGAATGCTCGGGACGTGGATGACGGCGAACGTTTTTCTCCGAATTATTCCCCGCCAGCTAAAGATGGTCGAGGCCTCGAAGCAGGGGAAACCCGTGAATCAGGAATGGGGTAAGAACGCAAAACACCGTTCCACCCATAATACCTACTTCACGCTCCCCGTGATCTTCATCATGCTGAGTAACCACTTTCCGTCGACCTACGGGAGTCGGTATAACTGGCTGATCCTTCTTTTTCTTAGTGCGGGCGGGGCGTGTATCCGGGAGTATTTTGTTTCCCGGATAAAGCACCCCACGCGTTCGATCCTCTTCGCCGCGGTCGGGGGGGCACTCCTGATGGGCGTGATTTATTCGACGACGACCTCGGGTTTATCGCCAGCCGTCGGGACCGGCGGAGACTCGCCGTTCCCGGTAGTGTCCGCGGTGAAAACGCCTGCGGCCATAGATTATGCAGCAAGCTTGACCGGAGTCGTGCATTTTAGCGGACCCGTTCCGCTCGGCGAAAAACTCCAGCTCCCCCTCGCGTGTAACCCCGACCATCGGGAGGCAAACTATTCAAACGAAATTGCCGTGAAAGAGGGGCGCCTGCGGAACGTACTCGTTCAGGTTACGCGCGGGCACGAGAAGCTCACCCCGGTCGCCGTCCCGAACGAATCCGTCGTGCTGGACCAGAAAAACTGCCTCTACGAGCCCCGGGTGATTGCCGTCCGAACCGGCCAACGAGTAGAGATCGTAAACAGCGATCCGACTTTCCATAACGTAAAGTCGATTACGAAAAAGAATGAAGAGTTTAACGTCGCGATGCCGAGCCAAAACGAGCGCCTCACGAAAGTATTTACCCATCCCGAACTTTTTCTGCAGACAAAATGTAGCGTCCATCCCTGGATGAGTGCTTACATTGCGGTTATCGATCACCCGTATTTTTCGGTGACCAACGAAGCGGGAGAGTTCTCGGTTTCGGGTCTCCCGGCGGGGGACTACGAAATCGAGGCTTGGCACGAGGTCTTCGGGAAACTATCGAAGAAAATTTCAATTCCGGTGAAAGGGGCGAGAGCCGCCCCGGTGGTCGTAGAATTTACGTTTTCGGCAAAAGTAAAATAGGTAAGGGAGCGCTCATGATCAGTACCCATATTTTAGATACGAGCATCGGTGTCCCGGCGGCGGGCGTGAGGGTAGAACTCAGTTTTCGACCGAAGGCCGGGGCGGCTTGGAAAAACCTCGCGAGCGGAGAAACGAATGCCGACGGGCGATTTTTATTCGATATCGAAAAATTTGCGGGTGATTACGAAATTACTTTTGGGATCGAGGCTTACTTAAAGCGGGTCGACGGGGGTGTAAAGCGGGCCAGTTTCTTTCTCGACGCTGCCGTTCCTTTCCGGGTCGAAGACGTCGGAAGAAAGTACCACGTTCCGTTACTTTTAAATCCGTTCGGCTACTCGACCTACCGGGGAAGTTAAGGTGAGTCGCTTCGATATTCCCTATTATGAGGATTACCTTTCGTCCGCGCTTTTCGAGCGCCTTCGGCCCGAGATGCGTCCCGTCCCGGGTGTTCCCGGACTCAGTGAAGTCGGGGAGAGCGGGGGACTCGAATCCCCCGAGGGACTCACGTTCGTTTGTGCACTCTACGAAGAGCTAAAGGCCGATCTCGGCCAGGTTCTAGCCGCACGAATCCGGGACCGGGAATTTATCGATAGTCGAACTCGAGCGACGGTCGAGTTAAATACGAATCTCCACGTGGATTTTCTCGATCCGGAATACGAGACCGTGCTCGGTCACGAAGATAGTTCAGGTCGGATCGTCGTCGGACCGAAAAATGCCCACTACTGTCGCGCCGGATACGGGGAGCCCGTGGCCGCGATTCCCGAATTTTTAACGGGAAGTCACGTAACCCTCTTCGGGCCGCCCGATGATGCAAAGCTATCGATTAACGCCATGAACGCCATTCACCGAAAACTGCCGGGAGAACCGGCGGTCGTCGCCGAGTTACTCGAATCGGTGAAGGGGCCGGGTGGAATTCCAAAGTGGGGCGCGGACGACGAAGACTCGAAGACACCGATTCGGGCGGATCTCATTTCGGCGGGAGAGAATCTCACGCAGTGCTTGGAAGGGACGCTCACGTACCGGGACCCGAAGTCGGGGAAGGAATACCGTCTGTCGGATGACCGCCTGTCGCTCCCCATTAAGCGATTTCCCGGTCTGGCCCTTCCGAGTCTATTTCTTTTCTACCGCGAAAATCCGCTGCCTCTGCATCTCTACGATTTTGCGCTCCACCTCTACCGGAACTGGCGGAATCCGGCGGCGCTGGCTTTCTACGTACCGAAACTCGAAAACGAGGAGGAAGCGGCCTACATTCGAAAAATGGTCGCCGCCGCCGAACGCCGAATCCAATCGCAGCATCCGGAATATGGGCTCGGGAGTGTGCGGCTTTTTATCGTGCTTGAAAATCCCCGCGCGATTTTTCGGACGAATGAAATCATGGACGAGCTCTTTCCGTATTTCGCGGGAGCTTCGCTCGGATGGCACGATTATCTGGCCTCGACCGCCCGACTCTTTAAGGAAGACCCGAACTACCGAATCCCGGTGAAGGCGGATCCGAATATCGTCATCCACTATATTAAAGCCTCCCACGATTTACTGGACACCGTCGTCGGGTCCCGTGGGGGAATTAAAATTGGCGGTATGTACGGAGTTCTTCCCATCGACTCCGACCCCCGGGGACCGTCTTTCCAGGTGACGCTCCGAGGATTTTTTCGCGACGTGATCACCCAGATGAAGCGGAATCTATCGGGGTTTTGGGTCGCCCATCCCGATTTCGTCCGTATCGGAATCGCCCTGGTCCGCGCTTGGGAACTGCACCGTGCGGGGGATTCCACGAAACTTGAGTCGCTTGTCGAGGGCCTCCTCCTCCCGGAATACCGCTCCGAAATTCTTACGTTCATCGGGGGCTCAGATATCGCCGGCCTATCGGTAGAGGATCCCCTTTACGCTCGTTCACTCATCGTGGCGGACGTACGGGCCTCGAGTACCGTGGCGAATCACGACCCGGAAGAAGTCAGGTATAATATTTTCCAGTCACTGCAGTACCTGACCGACTGGCTGTCGGGAAACGGCTGCGTGGCCCTGCCCGCCGAAATCGAGGGCGTTGCCGTTCGGGTGATGGATGATCTAGCGACGGCGGAGCGTTCGCGCTGGGAAGTCTGGCACGAGATTCGGCACGGGCGATTCTCGAAATCCGAGCTCATCCGAATCGCCCATGAGGAAATGCACTTCATTCGAAAAGATCTCTCCGACGAACGGAAGATCGTCCAGGTGAAGTGGAATGAGCGTACCGAGAAATGGTATCCGGTCGCGTTCCAGCTGATGCTCCGACTCATGACCGCGGATCGTCCGGTGGAATTCGCAACGGAACTCCTCCTGCCGTTTACCCTTCCGTTTATTCGCGCGGGTACGGATCCGTTCCGAGCGGTCACCGAAATCGATCCGGAGAAGTATCGGGTTAACCCAGAAGTCGAGCACCTCGATTTTTATTTCGGAATCTGCGGGAGTCTACGATTTGCACGGCAGGCGGCGGAGCGGTTCTTCCCGGAGCTTTCGGAACTCGAGCGCGTGGTGAAATCCTTTTCGCTCGCCGAAGTGATCGAGGCGGCGTCGTTTCATGGAGATATCGGTGAAGGAGGCAGGACGCTCGACGCCGTGGCCGCCCGCGAACAAGCTCGAGTCTTAGCCGAAGGAGACTCCGTGCGGCAGCGGCTGCGGGAGCTCGGTTCGGAATACCGAGCTAAATTTGGCGTGAAGTATCTCGTCTCGGCCGACGGTAAATCCGCCGGCGAGATTCTCGCTAATCTCGAAGTCCGAATGGGGAACTCACCAGAGCTCGAGCTTTTGAATGCCCGCGCGGCGCTCTGGGAAATTAGTAAGAAGCGTCTCCGGCGCGCCCGAGAAAGCCTCGGGGATACATCTATAGTCGAAGCCTGCGACCGAATCCGAGAGAAGCACGGAGTCCCGGGCTTTTCGGTTTCGGTGACGTCGCCCGGAACGCAGCCGCGCGCAGTTTTCGGCGGAGACGCCGTACGTGCCCGGGCAGCAGTCGGGAACGGTTCGGAGGAAGTTGCCATTCCGGTCACTGCCGAAACCGAGTTTGAAATCGCGTCGCTGAGTAAGACGCTTGCCACCGTGATTGCGCTCGAATACTTCCGGAAACGAAACCTCGGGCTTGACGCTTCGGTAAACGCACTGCTCGCGACGACCTCCTCGAAATTTCGACTCCGATCGCTCGATCCGCTTCATCCCGAATGGGCAGATTCGGTGACCATCCTGAATCTCATGCGGCATAATGCTTTAAATCTCCATTACGTAAACGGGGTACCCGCGGATCGCCCGATGCCGAACGTTCGCGAGTTCCTTACGGGCAATTCGGAGTACGGGTACGATCCCGTAGGCGTCCTCCATGCTCCCGGTTCGGCGTTTCAATACTCGGGCGGCGGATTTCTCGTCCTCGAACACCTGATTGAATGCCTTGAAGGTCGACCGCTTTCCGAAATCACCGCTCCATTTTTCCGGGATCTCGGAATTTCTGACCTCTCCCTAAATCCAAAACATCCGGCTCCCGAACGGATAGCGCATGGGTACCGAACGGATGGGAGTGAAGTTCCGACCGGTTGGTTAAAGTTCCCGGCACTGGCGGCGGGTGGATACGGCACCGCGAGTGCCATGGCTAAATTTCTCATCCGACTCACCGATGCGTTTCATTCGCCCTTAGGGAGCGCTCCGATTTCGCACGATACCGCGGTACGGATGCTCGGCGCGCCGGATCCTTCGAGTGATGCTTTTATGGGCGTGGGGATGGGAATCGGAGTTTTTATTGCCGAGGCGGGAGTGAATCGCCTGGCGGTCCATCAGGGTGCGAACGACGGATTTCGTGCGCTCTTCGTCCACTGTTTCCAGGGCCCGGACCGCGGGAAAGGTTTTACGATCTTCGCGAATGCCGACTCGAACGGCGTGCTCTTCGTGACCGAGGTCGCGCAAGATCTGCTCCGCCGGTTAAAAATCGGAGGTGTTGATACGGGTGCATTTCGGACGGAATGGAGTCCCGGAAAGACCGCGTCGGCCGAGATCGTCAATCGCGCTTACCGCGATTTAATATTCAGTGCGTTTTCTGCGGATTTACCCGAGCCGATTGTGGCCCCGGGTCCGCCTGATCCGCTCGCGCCATTTAACCGTGCGGTGGGAGCGCGGGTGATTCACGTGACTAACCAACGGTTTGCCCGTGCGGAAAATCTTTTTTCTCCTCGGCTTCCTGCTTTTGATCCCGACCTGTACGGAAACCAGGGAAAGATCATGGATAGCTGGGAGAGTGTCCGGCATAATTCGAGGGATTCCGACACGCTGACTTTCCAAATCCCGGTGCCGACCGTCGTACGCTACCTATCGCTCTCGACCCAGTTTCACCTCGGGAACCAGAGTCCGGCGGTTTCGCTCGAAGGAAGAGAATCCTCGACGGATGAATGGTTCGAGATTCTTCCCGTCACGCCGGTCGCGGGTCATGCCCTTCGCCGCGTTCGCATCGAAAATAATCGGTCTTTTTCCGAGTTTCGCGTCGCCATGATTCCCGACGGAGGTTTCTCACGTCTAGGAATTTTTGACGACTCTTTACCCGGTGAATTTGCGAAAGATTTCCTTCCAGTCGAGAAATCTGAAAACATCTCGTTTCCGGAAAAAATTCCGCACCCCACGCGTCCACTCACTCCAAAGTATCCGGCGACTCCCGCGCGAATCGCACGGAACTGGAGTCGGGTGTCCGTGGGGGCGACCGTCGACTTCGCCTCGATCGCCTACGGGGCGAAAGTTGTTTCCGCTTCAAACGAACATTACGGCCCTGCCGCGCAGGTTATTTCTCCGTATCCGCCGCTAAATATGTTCGATGGTTTCGAATCTGCCCGGAGTCGCGTGGCCGGACATACCGAGGAGGTCGTGATCGAACTTGCTCGGGAAGCGGTACTCGAGCGAATCGAAGTGGATTTTACCTTTTTCCGAAATAATAATCCGCGGGCGCTCAGCATTCAGGGCCTCGTGAAGGGCGCTTGGGTTCCCCTCGTCGCTCGAACCGAAGTGAAAGCGTTTGCCGGAAATCTGATCCACTTTACGATCCCGGCGCTCGAGAAGATCGCGCGATTAAAAGTTACGGTCCATCCCGACGGCGGGCTAAACCGGGTGCGGGCATTCGGTAAGGTGGGCGATTCGAAATAAAGGGAGCTTAACCCTTATGGGAAATCTTCTCCGCCGTGAGAATAGAACGAATGAGGTCCCGTTTATCGCCCTGGATTTCGATCACCCCGTCACGCCCGTCCATGAGGTACGTTCCGCCGGCCCCACACTTTTTTTTCAGTAGCGTGGTGAGATTCTTTAGATAGAGTTCATTTTTCGGCAGTCGATCAATGACGGTAACTGTTTTTCCCCCGCGTCCCTGTTTTTCCATTCGTAGTACCGCGATGAATTTCGTCGTTTTAGGGTCCGCCTCGGCTACGCACGTACATTCCGAGAGGACTTCCTTACACTTCGGACATTTCTGGTTCAGCTTAGGGTCGGTCGAATAGACGAGCCGCGTATCGTTGGGCATTCGGGTGGGCCTCAGTTGAGATCGGGCAGGCGCACGATCGAGTTGGGTTTATTTTGACCTTTGATCTCATTTTTTTCCAGATACGGCGCAAATTCATTTTCACTCCCGAAGATGAGGGCGCCGGCCGGTAGCATTTGATGGAGTTCGCGTGCGAGTCCGTAGTGGTGAACTTGACTGAGTTCGGATTCGAGCATCCCGGCAAGCGCGGGGGCACTCGTCCCCGGACCGACCGCCAGCACGAGGTACCTCGCTTGGGTCCCTTCGCGGCGTGCCCCTAAGGCGAAGGGTTTAAGCTCGGGAAAGCGCGTCC
>JANXTV010000129.1 GCA_025352185.1 Oligoflexia bacterium | reverse complement strand
TTTCCCGCCGGATTCGCGGGCGTGTCTTTATGGATCGAATCGTGCCAGCTGAAGTTGTGCGCGATTTTTCCGTCGGTGTTTCCGCGGTACTGTTTCGCCAGTGCCGGGTGATCGAATTCGACTCCGGTGTCTTGGCCGGCGACGACGATGCCTTCGCCCGCTTTACCGTACTTAGCCCAGACTTGGTCGGCTTTCGAGTAGGTGATGTTATCGCCGATCGCCGCTTCTTCAAACGGACGGTCTGCTTTCAGAGCTGCCGTGAAAAGGGAGAGTTCGCTTGGGCGATTAATTTTTACCGTCGGGTTTCCGTAGATTTTCGCTACGTCATCGCGAGCCGCAAGTTCTTTAATCAGCGCTTCGTCGGCACCGAATACGGCGATCATGCTCGAGATGTAGAAGCGGCGGTATTTTGCGCCCTTTGCGTCCAGCATCTTAACGATGTCGGCCTGGCCGGTCATCGCCGTTTTCGAAAGCAGTGAGTAGACGGCTTTCAAGCGTTCCGCGCGGGGCATGCGCGAGCTTTCGATTTTCGAAAGGTCGGCTTGGTCCTTCATCTTAATGAGGACCGGAATGTTCTTACTCGAGTTCAGAGACTCGATAACGAAGGACGCGATCTTAGCGGTTTCGGGTGGCGCGAAATACGCACGGGAGGCCAGGGCACCGGACACGATCCCGACTGCGGAGAGCAGCGCGAGCGCGGTTAAACCGATTTTCTTTTGGTTTCGCATTAGTTTCCTCATCTATAGAAGGTTTTGGGACTGGCAGAAGCTACCTTTAGGAGGGGCATGTCACAAGTAGGGCTGCTGGATTTTTAGTAGGAATTCGGATGGGATTTCATAGAAATTACAATGCGTTGCGTTATTGGTAACGAACCGTCCCTGATCTGAGACCGCTTTAGGAGGGATGAGTCTAGACGCTACGCGTTAATTAGGGTAGAGTCCGCGCATATGAAAACTACCCCATTCCATTTACTGACCGTCCTTTTCACGTCTATCGCTGGATTCGGTATCGCCGGCCAAGCCCTCGCGGGTTCCCAACTGATGGCGACCTGCCAGTCGAAAGACGATAAAGATATCGCCCTCTGCGTTTACCAGGAACCCTGGGGCGCGACGGATTACCAATACGTCACTTACTGGGCGAAGGGGACCAACTGCCACGGAATCCAGTCGAGTGATCGGGACTACACCGGTAAATCCCACCAGTTCATTCGGGACGATATTAAATCGGTCGATGATGACGGAAGCATGAAGCTAAAGGAAACGAGTAACATTCTCGGCGTTTTCTGCCGCGAGAAGCACCTCTTTAAAATGAACGACGACGGCGACGCGACCTTTATCGTGAAGAATTCGGGATGCACCGGACTCTTCTTCGGCGACGGTCCGCAGTTTACGCCCCCGAAGTCGAAGTTAAAGACGAAGATGAAGTGTACGCTCTCAAAATAAATTTTTTCGCCCGATAACTTTTTTATAAAATTGGAGCCTATATGAAGCTGCTACTCGTAATTTTCATCCTGATGTCTGCGAATGCGTTCTCGTCCGATCTTTGCGACAGCACGAGAAACGCTTCGGCCGCTAAAAAACAGCTCCGTTATATTGAAGCACTCGCGAAGAAAGTCGGAGTCGCCGATCTCGTGAGTTCCTCGGGCATCGAAAGCTGTAATCCAAAAACGTTCGTCATCGCCGCGTTCCCGGGCGAAGCGGATTCTCGGGTGATGCTCACCGATCTCTGCGCGCCGATCTTCACGTTTGAAACGAAGGCCGATATGGAGAAGTTCGCACAAACGCTGCGTTACGTGCTTCCGATCGGCGTCGTCGATTCGACCTGCGTTCAGTTAAACTTCGTTCAACCTCGTAAATAAGTCGGGACGAAATCTTAAGCGCGCCCCGCGACTTCGAGGAGTTCGCCCGCATTTTCGAGAGACTTCTTAGTTAGAACCGGTCCGCCGAGCATTCGCGCGACTTCTTCTTTCCGTTCCTTTTTCGAAAGCTCGACGACGGTCG
>JANXTV010000108.1 GCA_025352185.1 Oligoflexia bacterium | reverse complement strand
TTTTCTCGGCTGGGTGACTGCCCGTTGGCAGTATGGAATTTTTTCAGGATACCGGAAAGAATCGGGGTTCGTGCAGAGCGACCCGGGGGTCAACTTCAGATCCGGAGTCGCCGGAAAATCCTCCGCGGCGAACGTAAGGTTAACGAGACCCAGTGCACCGACCAGAACTAAAACCGAAGCTCTCACCATTCGGAAATCCCCCGAGGGAGAGCTATACCCACGCAACTTCGAAAACACAAACGCGCTGGCCTCACGAACGGTCAGCGTTACGTTAGGACGACGCCGACGCAAACTTCCGTGCATGACTTCATGCGTTAACTATTTCCCATCCGGTACCCGCGCGAGCCACGCGAATTTTACGGGCGGCTTCCGCGCGTTTCGGACTCCGCTCAATCCCGAGGGCCGGCATTCCCGCCTCGTTTGCGGCCGCGAGAATACTTCCCATTCCGCAGAACGGATTCACGATGCGGGTTGATGCCGAATGGGCGCGGATAAAATCCACCGCGGTCTTACACGCGTGAATTCCCATTCCGCGTGCCCAAGACTTCTCACCGAGATCGGCGATCACATCCGGACTTCCCTTCGCGATGTCCGCCCGAATCCCGCGCGAGAAAAACAGGAGGTGGGAATAGGACGGACGCCCGTGAGTGACGCTCCCGGGGAGCGAACGGCAGAGGATCTTATGATTTAAAAGCGAGGAACCCGTCCGTTCGGCCGCCTTCTGCACGAGGTACGATTTATCGATCCAGGTTCCTTCGTGTTTAATGTCGGATTGGAAAAAAGCGGCGATCCCTTCATCGGGCGTTTTCCGAAGGATCAGTTCGGCCGCTCCCACGAACCAGTCTTTCCACGCGTCGACGGTCAACGTGGGAAACTCCGAAGAATCGGGAAGGGAGGCGACGAGCGATGCGCCGTCGAGGACGGACTGACGTTCAAGCCACGCGATCGCGTCTTCGGTCAGGACTTCGCGCATCTATTTTTTCGCGGGTTTCGCGGCGGTAACCAGCGACTCGCGGGCGAGTTCGAGCGCGCGCTCTTCATCGACGATTTCGGCGGAGTTAAAATCTCCGGCGAGGCCCCCGAGGGGATCGATCGACCGGCGGACGATATCGATAATCTCGTGGGTACTCAGATTCGGGTTAATTCCGATGATCTTTTTCGTGACGCTACCGACGGAAGGGGAACGGTGACTGAGCGGCTCGCGGGGAAGTTCAAACATCCGTATTTCTTACACAGCCGCTATCGATTACTCAAGCCGATACTCGCCCCCCTGTGTTAGAGACCAGACATCATGAATCCCGCCGCTCCTCAGTCCTTCGCCTCCCTCGGGCTCTCGCCCGAAATTATTCAAGTCGTCCAGGAGCTTGGCTACGAATCCCCGACCCCGGTCCAGTCGGAATCGATCCCCCTCCTCCTAAAGGGAAAGGATCTGATCGGCCAATCAAAAACCGGCAGCGGTAAAACCGCGGCTTTCACCCTTCCGATCCTCGAGGGCCTCGACCTCCGGAATCGTCGACGGCTTCAGTCGCTGATCCTCTGCCCGACCCGCGAGCTCTGTACCCAGGTCGCGCGCGAGATTCGAAAACTCGGGAGGAAGCACCCGGGTTTAAACGTCCTGATCCTCGCCGGGGGAACGCCGATTTTCACGCAGCTAAACGCGCTTTCGAAGGGCGCGCATATCGCCGTCGGAACTCCCGGACGAATCCTTGATCACCTTTCCCGCCGATCGCTCGACCTTTCGGGTTTAACGACGCTCGTACTCGACGAAGCCGACCGGATGCTCGACATGGGATTCCAAGAAGACATGGAGCAGATCCTTTCCGAGACGCCCGGCACCCGCCAGACGATCCTTTTTTCGGCGACCTTTCCCGATACGATCGAATCGATCAGCCGCCGCTACCAGCGCGCCCCCGTTCGGATCACGATCGAGAGTGAAGAAAAGACCTCCGCCCAAATCGAGCAGCTCGCCTTCGAAGTCGAAGCCACGGATAAGGTGAAAGCACTGCTTTATCTCCTCACGCAGTATCCGACCGAGTCGGCGATCATTTTCTGTAACCTAAAGGTGACGGTTGCGGATCTCACGCACACGCTAAACGAGGCGGGCGTTGCCGCCTCCGCGATCCATGGCGATCTCGAGCAATACGAACGCGACCAAGTCCTCGCGCAGTTCCGGAACGGCAGCGCAAGGCTCCTCGTTGCCACCGACGTCGCCGCGCGCGGACTCGATATCGAAAACCTCGATGCGGTTTATAACTTCGATCTGCCCGGCACTCCCGACGTTTACGTCCACCGCATCGGCCGTACGGGCCGCGCGGGAAA
>JANXTV010000081.1 GCA_025352185.1 Oligoflexia bacterium | reverse complement strand
TTCGTTAACGAATTCGATAACGCGATGCATTATGATCGAAACCGACTCTTGCCGCCCCCGCCGGGCACATGCTAAGTCCAAGGCTACTAAACAGTAATACAATAACCGTAGCCCAGAAAAACCTGGGCGAATTCATCGAGGTTCCGAGGGTTTCATTAGCTCTTTGATCCCGTAAGGTAGGCAAATAAAATGGCTGGAAAAACTGCAATCAAAGCGAGAAAAACCGCAATCATTACGAAATTCGCGAAAGGCGCTAAGGACACTGGATCTCCAGAAGTTCAAGTCGCGCTGATCACGGACCGGATTGTGGAACTCACCGAACACTTTAAGGCGAATAAAAAAGATCACCACGGTCGCCGTGGATTGATCGCGCTCGTCAGTCAGCGACGTAAGTTACTGAACTATCTGAAAGCGAAAGATTCTGCCCGTTACGGTGCACTCATCAACGCGCTCGAACTTCGGAAATAATATTTCGATCCTGAGTTTAGTTCGCAAAACGAATTTTGATAAGGGCCCCGTTTACGCTGAATCAGCGTGACCCGGGGCCCTTTTTCTTTAAACGCTTTACGACGCACGTGAGTTCTCGAAAAGATCCCGCAGTGAATCCCGCCCCCGCCCACCGAAAGGAAACTAAAAATGTCTCTGAATAAACCCGTCTCTGTCTCCGCCGAAATCGGCGGAAAAACGATGACCATCGAAACCGGAAAAATGGCGAAACAAGCCGACGGTGCGGTTCTCGTTTCGTACGGCGATACCCGCATCCTCGTGACCGCGTGTTCGTCGAAAAACCCTAAAGAAGGTCTCGACTTCTTCCCGCTTACCGTCGAGTTCTCCGAAAAATATTACGCCGCCGGAAAAATTCCGGGATCGTTCCATCGCCGTGAAGCGAAGCCGACCAGCGAGTCGACGCTTTCCGCCCGCCTGATCGATCGCCCGATTCGCCCCCTTTTCCCAGAAGGCTACCGGAACGACACGCAAGTGATCGCGACGATCCTCTCGGTGGATATGGAAGCCGATGTCGATTCCGCCGCCGCCTTCGGGGTGTCCGCGGCCCTTTCGATTTCGAACATTCCATTCGCCGGCCCTACGGGCGGCGTTCGCGTCGGCCGCATTAACGGCCAGTACGTCATTAACCCAACCTGGTCTCAGGTCGATACGGGTGAAACGGACCTCGAAATCTTCGTCGCCGCGACGAAGAACGCGATCATGATGGTCGAAGGTGGCGCCCGCGAAGCATCCGAAGACGATGTGCTCGGTGCGATTCTCCTCGGTCAGAAAGAGATCCAAAAGGGTATCAAGATGATCGAAGAGCTTACGGCGAAGGTCGGAAAAGCGAAACGCGCTTGGACCGCTCCGGTCGCCGACGCAACTCTCGCGACGAAAATCGAAGGCCTCGCGAAAGCTGGCCTCGAGAAAGCACTGCGCACGAAAGATAAGCACGCCCGTTACGACCTCGTTGACGAAACGAAGAAAGCGACCCTCACGGCGCTGATTTCGGACGATATGAAAAAGACGAACTCGGACGGAGCGAAGAAACTCGAGAAAGACGCAAAAACTGCGTTCGAACTCCTCCAGTTTAATCTCATGCGCGAGATGATCCTAAAGGATAAGTCGCGTATCGACGGACGGAACCTCACGACGGTTCGCCCGATCGAAGTCGAAGCCGGAATTCTTCCGCGCACGCACGGATCGGCCCTCTTCACCCGGGGTGAAACGCAGGTCCTCTCGACGATCACCCTCGGAACCTCGGAAGACGAACGTATCGTCGACACGATGTTCGTGAAGGGCTACTCCCCATTCTCACTCCACTATAACTTCCCTCCGTTCTCGGTCGGCGAAGCCGGACGTACCGGATTCACGAGCCGTCGCGAAGTCGGACACGGCGCCCTTGCCGAACGTTCGATTAAAGCGATGTTCCCGAAACACGTCGACTTCCCGTACACGGTTCGAATCGTGTGCGAGACTCTCGAGTCGAACGGTTCGAGCTCGATGGGATCCGTTTGCGCATCCTCGATGGCCATCATGGACGCGGGTATCCCGTATCCAAAGCCAGTCGCCGGTATCGCGATGGGACTCATTAAAGAAGGCGAACGCACGGCGATCCTCACCGATATTCTCGGCGACGAAGATCACCTCGGCGACATGGATTTTAAAGTGGCCGGAACGAAAGAAGGCATCACCGGAATCCAGATGGACATTAAGATCGAAGGCGTGAACGAACAAATCATGCGCACGGCTCTGGCCCAAGCGCGTGAAGGTCGTCTCCATATCCTCGGCGAAATGGCGAATGCCATCACCGAAACTCGCGCCGAAATGTCGAAGTACGCTCCGCGTATTACGACGCTGAAAATTCCGGTCGATAAGATCCGGGAAG
>JANXTV010000040.1 GCA_025352185.1 Oligoflexia bacterium | reverse complement strand
AATTCGGACCGATTTAGTTTTGACCGACGGTTCCCAGGAAGCCCGTGCGGAATTCGGCGGAAGTGAGCGGGGCCGCCGTGCGTACCCGTTCCCAGAGCTGGATGTACAGGGGACGAGTCGCCATACCCCCATCGCAACTTTTCGTGAGAATTGGCGAGAGTGACCGAAGGTCGGCGCTCGAATTCCATCCGTTCGTCGAGAGGAGTGCACTTCGGGAGCCTTGCGCCTTTATCCAGTTCGTGAAACTTGAACCAAAACTGGAACAGACTTTCAATGCGGCAGCGTTGGTCGCCCGGTAGGCATTAAAATCTTGGAGGATGCTTTGGCGAAGGGAAGCGCGACTCAGTTCTCCGAGTCGGACTTTCGTCGAGGGGGTGAGTTCCGGTGCGTAGTACCCGTGCGACGCGTCCGCAGTGCGTAGGTCGAGATAATCATTTGGATAGGAGACGGTCGGAGTTGGATGGCGTTCGTTAAACCAATTCACGTAACGCCGCCCGATACAGTCAGCGAGTGTCGAATTTGCGTCATCGATAGACGAACGTCCAAGTATAGAAAAGTACTCCGTCGTACACGTCGGTGAAGCCCCGGCGAGAGAAGGATCGAGGCGGCGGCGGGCCGCTTCGTCGAGTAAGCTCCCTTGGAAGTCGACGAAGTTCCGGCGAATAACCGAATCCCGAACCAGATTTACCGGACGAGTATCTCGGCAGGAGCTTTCGTCGAGGTATTCAATGCCATCGAAAATGACTTCCTTCAGATAGTTATATTTCTCGAGATTGCGTTCTTTGAGCCAATCGGGACGGTAGCGGTAGGCCGTTACAGATTCGGCGAAGTCTTCGCTTGGACTTGATTTCCCGTATTTCGATACGAAAGGCTCGGCGTAATCTTTCGCGTAGGTCGTCGTAAACTTCTCGACCTTATCGACATTTACCCCGTCGACCATCGAAGAAGTTTTAATCTCGGCCGGCCAAGGACTGAGGTTAGTCCAGTTCTGGCGATCGGTGATGATATTTTGTAGGTTATGCCCAATCTCATGGAGAACGGCCCATCGTTTGGTGACCGCGTCCTGTTCGTCCCAAGAGTCATAGAACGTCATCGCGGAATCGGCGAGGACGTAGCCGCCTTCCGCAGTTCCGATTTTCACGCCGTGCTTATAGTGGACGGCGGGTTCGTAGCCAATATATTTCGCGTACGGGTAAAGCGGGAACGGAACGAGGTGTCTAGGGAGATCCGAAAGTCCGAGTAAGAGCGAATCGAGTTGGTCTGCCGTCCAGGCGACGGTGTCGTCTTTCTGAAAGTGGGAAGCATTAATTCGGTAGCGGAGAAAAAGGTAAAGGATCTGGAGACCTTCCCGTTCACCGAATACTTGGGTTACGGCTTCGAGGACCGTGAGTCGCCCATTTACCGGAGCATGCAGTGAATTCACTGCGCTACTGACGATCAGTCCATTTTTATCACGGATCAGTTTCTTAAAGGCTTCGAGAGTATTCGACTTTTCGTCGGTAAAGAGGATGCCACTCATATTTTCGCTCGAAGTCTCACGGCTTCCAAATGCGAGAATATTTCGCCGAAGTTCGTCGTTCGTCGGAGCCGTATCCGTCATGCAGTGTCGGAACTCGGATTTTACGATGCCGGAAATTCCCCAGGGGAGCTCGACCGCACTGGTCGGAGTCGGGGACGGTTCCGGATTAAATGGTTCCGAAAGAACGGCCGCACGCGAGGTCGAGGTGACTCCGGCGATCAGTAGGAAGGCGAAGATTTTAAGGCTGGAAATCACACGGCGGAGCTTCATGGAGTAGTTCTTCCCGGTGAGTGGAAAAGCAGGGAACGTGCCGGATAAGGGGCGCCACTTCACTTATAGGTGATGGAAATCGTCTACCGTTTAGCCGGGTGACTAGAAGTTTTACGCGTCGTGACCGAGGAGGGCGCGCTGAATCGCGACCATCGTCGCGGACGTCTTCTTCACGTCGGACGGAGCCACGAAGATCGTATCGTCGCCCGCGATCGTACCCATGATTTCCCCGCTCATTTGCGAATCGAGGTGGCGCGCGACGAGGGATGCGGAGCCGGGGGACGTCCGGATGATGATCATCATCCCGTTCGAGGCAACTTCGTGGACGAGTTCCTTCATCGAGTTCGCCACCGGGGCGGGGACGACGGGCGAGCTCATCATGTCTTCGCTTAGGCGGTAGACGGTCCGGCCTTCTCCATCGAGCATCTTAATCGCGCCGATACGTTTCAGATCTCGGGAAATCGTAGACTGGGTGACCGAATATTTTCGGCGAATGAGCTCCTCGCGGATTTCATCCTGGGTGGACGCGCTGCCTTCGTAGAGAATTTCCTTCAGGCTCTTTAGGCGGTCCATCTTCCATTCCCCTTTTTAGCGTCCGGCCATGAGTCCGAGGAGTAACGCCTTCTGCGCGTGCAGACGGTTCTCGGCTTGGCGGTAAATTACCGAATTCGGGTGATCCGCCATTTTCTCGGAAATTTCTTTACCGCGCACCATCGGCATACAGTGCATGACGATCGCGGTCGGTTTCGCGGCCGCGTAAAGTACCTCGTTCACTTGGTAACCCTTGAATACTTTTTCTCGCTCGAGTTCTTCGTCTTCCTGACCCATCGAGGCCCAGACGTCGGTATAAATCGCATCGACTCCTTCGACCGCGGATTTCGGATTCGATATCGCCGAAATCGAACCGCCGCCTTCTTTCGCGCGGGCCTTCGCCTGTTTCACGATGAACGCATTCGGCTCGAATCCTTTCGGACACGAATACACGACGTGGACGCCGAGGTACGGCATCAGGAGGAGAATTGAGTTCAGCATGTTATTTCCGTCGCCGACGTAGGCGAGACGGAGTCCTTCAAGTTTACCGAAGGACTGAACGAGGGTCTGGAGATCGGCGAGGACCTGGCACGGGTGGTGGGAGTCCGAGAGGCCGTTAATGATCGGCACCGGGCACTTCTTCGCCATGCGGTCGAGGTTTTCGTGTTCGAAAGTGCGGAGCATGATGCCGTGGGAGTACTGGGCGATCACCATCGCGGTATCTTCGGGTGTTTCCTTCTTCCTCGCCGAAGAGACGAGTTCGATCGGCGCGGCGCCTACCTCGAGCAGGGCGACGGTGAAACTCATTCGCGTGCGGAGGGATAATTTTTCAAACACGAGCGATACGTTTTTACCCGCGAGATCGGTCCGATTTTTCCCGGCTTTTCGTTCGGTCCGGAGTTCTTCGGCAAGTTTCAGAATTCCGTGGAGTTCCTCTTTCGAACATTCGGTTCCCGTTAAGAAGTGTTTCGTTTTCAATTTAAGCATCGTCATCACTCCTTTCTCCCGAGAGAGCGGAGTCGGCAGACGGTTCCGACCCCTTGGTCGGTGAAAAGTTCTTCGAGGAGTCCGTGCGGTCGTCGGGCATTAAAGATGTGAATATCCTTCACTCCGTTTTTAAGAGCGTGGAGTACGGTCGTCACTTTCGCGAGCATTCCGCCTTTTACGACACCTTCGTCGATCAGGACTTCGAGCTCTCCCGCATCGAGTTCGCCGACGAGTTTTCCGTCCGCGCCGAGGATACCTTCCTGGTCGGTGAGAAAGAGCACTTTATCGATATCGAGGGCTTCCGCGATACGGACCGCCGCCCAGTCGGCGTTAATATTATAGGCTTGGCCATTTTCGCCGATTCCGATCGGGGCGATCACGGGGATCGTGCCGATGCCTTCGTCCTGCGTGCGGAGGATCGCTTCGATCGCGGCGGGGCGAACGTCGGTCACTTCGCCGACGAGGCCCAGATCTTCACGCATCGGTTTACAAAACAACGTACGCGCATCGCTCCCCGAAAGGCCGATCGCACGAACCGAGGACTGGTTTAAGGTCCGCACGATCCGTCGATTTACTTTTCCGCAGAGAACCATTTCGATGACTTCCATCATTTCGGGAGTCGTTACGCGCAGTCCGTCCTTAAACGCCCAGGTGATTCCCCGGCGCTCGAGTTCGGAATTAATGGCCGGTCCGCCGCCGTGGACGAGAACGACGTTCACGCCCGCGCCCCGGATCAGCGAAAGGTCTTCGCAAAGGGCCGCGACCAGACTTTCGTCCTGGAGAGCGGCGCCCCCGAGTTTAATGAGCACCCGGGTACCCGTGAATTTTTTCACGTAACCGAGAGCGGACTTTACGGTTTGGAGCGTATTCTGCGGCGTCATGTTTAGTTATAGTCCGTGTTAATTTCGACGTACCGTTTCGAAAGGTCGCATCCCCATGCGGTCGCCGATTCGCGTCCCGAATGGAGATCGATATCGATCAGGATCGTGTCTGCCCGAAGCGACGAACGAACCGTAGTTTTATCGAACTCTACCGGTGCTCCGTTTTCGAAAAGGCGGTGGCCCTGGATCGTCAGCGACATCTTATCGAGACTCGCGGCCGGAACTCCTTCGGCCCCGAGACGAGCGAGGATTCGACCCCAGTTCGGGTCTTCTCCGTGAATCGCGGTTTTAATCAGCGGGCTGACCGTGATGCCGCGAGCGGCTTTCCGAGCGAGTTCGAGATCGCCGCACTGGGTGATCTTCACTTCGATGAGTTTATTCGCGCCTTCGCCGTCCCGTGCGATCGACTGGGCGAGGAGTTTTGAAACCGCGAAGAGCGCTTCCTGGAATTTTGCGTAATCGGCGTCGTTTTTCAGCGAAACTCCGCTCGCGCCGTTCGCGAGGAGGAATACGCAGTCGTTCGTCGAAGAGTCTCCGTCGACCGAGATCATGTTGAACGATAGGTCCGAAGCTTTCCGGAGCATATCCTGCGCGACGTCCGTCGGCATTGCGACGTC
>JANXTV010000011.1 GCA_025352185.1 Oligoflexia bacterium | reverse complement strand
CAACTCCGGTGGTCGCGAGCTCACGGAGGAGCCGGCGCATGATTTTTCCCGATCGGGTTTTCGGGAGTCCGTCGGAGAAGCGAATTTCGTCGGGACGCGCAAGCGCTCCGATTTCTTTCGTCACGTGCGCACGGAGTTCGTCCTTCAACGATTTCAAGAGCGTCGCGTTGGTTCCGAGGGCCTTCACCTGCGAGGACTTTAAGCTCACGAACGCGACGATACCCTGCCCCTTCAGTTCATCGGGTCGACCGACGACCGCGGCTTCCGCTACGGCGGGATGGGAAACGAGCGCCGATTCGATCTCCATCGTTCCGAGACGATGTCCCGAAACGTTCAGTACGTCGTCGACTCGTCCGAGACACCAGAGGTAGCCTTGTTCATCGAAGCGAGCACCGTCGCCCGTGAAATAAATGCCGTCCTTAAAGTTCGAAAAATACGTCTCTTTAAAGCGTTCGGGGTCCCGAAAGATAGTCCGCGCCATCGAAGGCCAAGGTTTCCGAATGACGAGGTAACCGCCCCGACCGAGAGGTACCGGCTCACCGGCTTTATCCAGAATCGCGACGTCGTACCCGGGGAGCGGGAAAGTCGCGGAGCCAGGTTTAGTCGCCACGACTCCGGGAAGCGGCGACACCACGATCGAACCCGTTTCGGTTTGCCAGTACGTATCGACAATCGGACACCGGCCGCCACCGATCGTATCTTTATACCACATCCACGCTTCCGGATTAATCGGTTCGCCGACGGTACCGAGCACCCGGAGAGAGGAGAGATCGTGATTCTTCGGAAGATCCGTACCGAGTTTCATGAAAGCGCGAATGGCCGTCGGTGCCGTGTAGAGAATGGATACCTTACGCCGCGAAATCATTTCCCAGAAACGGTCGGGAGTTGGCGTCGTGGGTGCGCCTTCGTAAATAAATACCGAGGCGCCGAGCGCGAGCGGGCCGTAGACGAGGTAAGTATGACCCGTAATCCATCCGATATCGGCCGTACACCAATACGTATCGTCCGATTTTAAGTCGAAAACGTCCTTCGTCGATCGCGCGGCCCCGGTTAAGAAACCTCCCGTCGAGTGAACGATCCCTTTCGGTTTTCCCGTCGTACCACTCGTATAAAGGATAAAAAGCGGGTGTTCCGCACCGCAAACCTCGGCCCCCCCGAGTGAATTCAGCTCGGCTTTCGAGAAGGAGTAGGAAATTCCGTACCAATCATATTCGTTCGCGTGGGCGATTTTTCCGGTCACCTCCCCGGTCGACTGCGTGTCCTCGAGCCCCACTTCTTCGCGCCGGAGCGTGATCACAGACTCGACACAAGGAGCACCCGCGATCGCTTTTTCGACCTGTTCGCGGAGCCCAAGCTTCGCGCCCTTACGCCATCCGAAATCGGCGGTGAGTACGACCCTCGCTCCGGCGTCATTCACGCGGTCCTTTAAAGACTCCGCGGAAAATCCGCCAAAAATAACGGTGTGGGTAAGTCCGGCGCGTGCGCAGGCGAGCATCGCGACCACACTCTCGGGTACGAGCGGCATGTAAATCGCCACGCGGTCGCCCTTTTTTAGTCCGAGCTTCCGCAGTCCCGCGGCCATTCGTACCGTTCGGTCGTGGAGCTCCGAATATGTCCAGGTGATGCTTTCGGGTTTCCCGCCGACGATCGGCTCCCCTTCCCAAGTAATGGCGGCTTTACCGCCCGACGAAGCGAGGTGGCGATCAATGCAGTTTTCAGACGCGTTAATATTCCCGTCTTCGAACCACTTTGCGAAAGGCGGATTCCATTCGAGAATTTTCGTGAACGGTTTTTGCCATTTTAGCTCACGGGCAGCGTCGGCCCAGTATTTTTCTGGATCGGACTTTCCAAGCGCGAGGCGATTTAAGTACTCACTTTCCTGGAGTTCCGCATTCGCCGCGAAAACGGAAGGAACTTTAAAAACGCGTGTTTCATTCAAGGTGACGGAAAAAGAATCGGAGTTCGACATCCCTCGACGCTAGCGCCGAAAGGCCTAATTTTAAAGTGAGGGAATTTTAAAGGGCGACGATATTCATCGCGACGACCTCGGACAGATCCGTACCGGGATGGAGCCGTTCGTAGGCCGTGTTCACTTCCTGAAACCACTCACTCGAGGGATTAACGCGGAGGAGGGCCGTGAGGGCGAGACCGCCCTCCGGGGAATTTCCCGAGCGCCCGGCTTCCGCCAGTAACGAAGTTTTTACTTCTCCGCGGAGTTCGGGCTGCTGGAAAGCGATGGTCGAGAGCAGGCGAATCGCGGTTTGGCGCTCGCGGCTCATCCCCCGAGGTAGGGCGGCTAAGCCCGCGTTCAGGCTAACGACCGAAGATTCGGCGTGGGCTAGAATTTCGCTTTGAACGCGGCTGGCGAGCTGAATTTCTGAATAGGAATCCGCATTATCGATGGTGCGGGCCGCGAGTAAGAGGGTAAGCCGAATGGAACGGTTCACGCCTTTTCCGTCCGGAAAAAATTCCTTTAACTTTTCTTCTTCGGCCGCGAAATTTCCGCGGGCGAGAAATTCTTTCGCGAGGGCGGCGAAATCCGCGTCTATTTTTGCGTCCGGTTCAGTCGCCGGTGACCGTCCACTCGCCCGATTTCGGACCTTCGCAATGGTTTGATCATCATCGCCCCCCATCAGGAGTACGCCCGGGGCGGTGACCCGAAAGGTCTTCCCCGGGGCTGAATCGGCCACGGCCCGGGCACGTTCCGGACTCAGTTTCTGACCAATGACCCAAGGCGCAATGGCACACACGGTGAGGCCGACGCCTACGAGTACAAAATAAGGCAATACTTTCCGGTAGTTAACTTCCATCCCGACTCCTGACGTGCCGCTCTGCATCCCACAACCTTTACTGAGTGTGTAATAGTTGACAAAACCAGTCAAATAAATTCTAATGGATATTGGGGTTACTGTTACCGTTCTGGGTTCTTCCTCTGTTTCACTTCCTTGGGGGTCCGTATGCTGGGGTTTAAAACTCATTTTTCTATCGCACTACTATCCGCGCTCACGCTGGGTCTCACCGGTTGCTTCCAGAATATTTCTGGTACGGATGCGGTGACGAAAAAGTCGAGCCAAAGTAATTTTCAAGATAATGGCGGTGGAACGCTGAACGGAACTTTCAACGGGACTTCGATTCTCGCGAGCACCGCTCTCGGCGGACTCGTCGGATCTTACGCGTCTTCGGCGAGTACTCTGGGGAACGTCCACTACGGTCTGATGATAAACCTCCGTATCCCTCTCGAAAATTCAATCGGTGCGGATGTCCTGGCCGATCTCTTAAATCGGGTCGACGCCGATACCGGCGTTCAAAACATAGACGTTACCCTCCAGATCCCCCAGTTCGGGATAAAGCTCACCTTTAAATTTTCGAAAGTCGCATACGGAAATAATAAAATCCTGCGTAACGTGATTTCAGTTCGGCCCGATCTGGGCGGCGTGGACGTCGGGGCGGGATACGTTCCGGACTCGGCTCCGGTGCTTCAGCAATCCAGCGGATACGTATTCACCTACGGTGGACTCGGAAACGGCGGCGTCTCACTCGCCCGCTTAACGATTCTCTATAACGATAACCTAACGGGAGCGACGGGCTTCCTACCGAACGTGACGAGCAATACTTGGGGCGTCGGATTTCCAGATAATAGTTCGCCCCAAGCGAACGCGGCCTTCATGCCGCTCACGCCCCGCCTCGGTACTATTTTCAGCAAGCTCTACACGGATCCGAATACCGCCCAATGGACCGGCGACCAGGATTTCGCCGACGTCGGTTCGAATCCTTCGAAGTATATGCTTTCGATTCACCGGGATCCGGCGACGAATGCGATTACCCAAGCTTGGATCATCAATCCGATCGTAGCCGCGCCGAAAGGTGTGCTCCTCTGCTCATCGGTTCGGAACTCGCTGGAATACCGAGTGGTGGACCCGGCGACTGCGAATACCGCGACTCCGGCCTTTTGGTACGTTGGAGATAAAGCCGCTTGCAACTGTCCGAAGGGTGATCCAGAAGTGCAGCCGTCGCCGGTACCGGTCGGCGGACCGGTCATGCCTACCGGTATCTTTGAGCCGTGTGCGGCTCCGAACGTCGACGGAACTCCTTCGAACCGAGCAAACTCCGCGACGAATAAGATCACCTACTTAAACGAAGCGATTAATAATCGCATCCCGACGCCAGCATCCGGAAGCTTTCTCGGGATTTCACTCCCGAAAGTATCGAACGGCGTGACGATCAATACGCTCTAGGACCTTCCCGAAAATGTAAAAAGGCCCCGAGTCGTAAGACCCGGGGCCTTTTCAATTCGAGCCCTTAGGCTCAAATCACTTACGAGCCCTTAGGCTCGCTAAAACTTCAGTTTACCGCTTCTTTGAATTCGCGGCCGGGACGGAATTTAGGCACCGTCATCGCTGGAATCTTAATTTCTTTTCCAGTTTGTGGGTTGCGTCCCATGCGAGCCTTACGCTTCGCTTTCGTGAACGTTCCAAAGCCAACGAGGGTGACATCGTCGCCTTTTTTTACGGACTTCTTGATCGAATCCAGAGCCGAATTCAGGCAGTTTTCTGCATTCGTCTTAGTGACGTTTGCGGAAGTAGCAATCGCTTCAATGAGTTGTGCTTTATTCATAGTGATCTCCTTATCACGGTATTTTTTTCAGGAATTCCCAAAAAAGTAGAAGCAGTCTGGCGTCCCTTCCCGGGGATCGCGTTTTCCAAAAGAGGCACGCCGGAGACCATCCGTGAATTTCCGCGGCCAGACTGAATCTTCAGACTATTTCAGTCTGACGAACCAATGACGGTCCGTCAAGCAGTCCGGTAAATTTTTAATGCTTCGATTTTTACTTCGTCCCGAGGGCGATCCATCGATCCGGTGGGAGCGACGCCGATTGCTTCCACGACGTCCATCCCCTTCACGACTTTTCCGAAGACCGAATGCTTGTTATCGAGCCAAGGACACGCAACGAGAGTCACGAAAAATTGGGAACCATTCGTGCCCGGGCCGGCATTTGCCATCGAAAGCATTCCGGGAGTTTTATGTCCGAGGGTCGGATGGAACTCGTCTTTAAACTTATAACCCGGCCCGCCGGTTCCCTGGCCGAGTCGATCTCCGCCCTGGATCATGAAATTCTTAATCACGCGGTGAAAGATCGTTCCGTTATAAAAGGGAGCGGTCGACTTATCTTTCGTCTTCGGGTCGACGTATTCTTTTTGGCCCGTGGCAAGTCCGACAAAGTTAGCCACCGTTTCGGGAGTTTTTTCTTCTTCGAGGGAGCAGATCCATTCGCCTTTATTCGTGGTGAATACGGCGAATAATCCTTTTCCGAGGCCGAGATCTTTTTCTTCTACTTTATAGGGGAACGACATGGAGACTCCTTTTAAGTGGGTTTTATTTTAGACGTAGGGAATTATTTAACGAGTGGAGTACGGCGGCCGGCGCCGCGGATAGAGAGGCGCTCCACTCGGCGAATCAGGAGGTTAAACGCTTGCCGATTCGGCTCGTAGTGGAGGAGGGCCAGTGCTTGATTAAAGTTTACCCATTGGAAATCCTGGTGTTCTCGCTTATCGAGAGTCGCTTTCGGACATC
>JANXTV010000432.1 GCA_025352185.1 Oligoflexia bacterium | reverse complement strand
GACCTGGGCGAGCAGACCGAGGGTTGAGATCGCAATCATCGGAATCCCCACATAATGGGTCATCTGATTACCCAGGTCACCTTCGGGAATGAAGCGTTCCGAAGTCAGATCATCCGTCCGGATTTAGGTTGGGCACTGTGGGCATTGGCGGTTGGATTCTACCTCTATCTCGACTGGAAGATCGCCCTTCCATTTTCGCTCATGATGACTGGCATGTACCTGATTGGTCGATCTCTCCCGTGGGAGATCTTAGTCGGACTAAATATTGTTGGATGGGTAATCCAGTACTACGGACACATTAAATACGAGAAAAATAGCCCGGCTTTTTACCAGAGCGTGAGCCATATGCTCATCGCACCGCTTTGGATTTTCTCGAAACTAATCCGATACGGCGTAAAAACTTAGGTCGCACGAACTGCGGTCGCCACTTTTTCTTCCACCAGTCCCATCCGAGAATCGCGAGTCCGACGACTTCCGCGGTCACGAGGATTGGCTGTCTGCCACTTTTCAAATGCTCCAACCAGGATTCGTAGGGCATTTCGGCGAAATGATTTTCGTAAAACGGAAATAGGGCAGCCATGAGGAGGGAGTTTTCCCCCTCGACGTGAAGCACTTGGTGCGTCCAGTAGTCTTGGAATCCATCGAGCATCAGGTGACTGGCCACTCCGAGTACGACCGCCGCGAGAATCGGGGATCGTCTGAACGTTGCGAGTCCGGCGAGAGCGAACGTGAACAGTGCGGTATGCCCGAGGGTGCGGGTGCACGAGATCAGGCCGATCGCGCTCCCGTGGCGCCCGGTCGCAAATGCTGAAAGGTAGTAAAGCGGCTTATCGATTAAATCAGGAAGTAAGGTTCCGAAGAGGAGCCAACCGTACGGAAGCTTTCGGCTGAGAGGCGCCGCTAATTTCGACCCGATTCCGAGGTGCCCGAAAACCCACACTTTTAAAGATTCTTTCGGCAGTGAATGTCGTCGTCACCATCGCAGTGCATACGATTATATTTCCGCGTGCACTGATCGATTACGTTCTTTCGGGCTTCCAGCATCGTTGGACCGAAAGACTCGAAACGGGACGTAAATGCCTCGAGCTCGCAGTAATAAGTTTTCGCATAACGGGCACCCGAACCGTCGCCGCTACCGCCGACCGTTACGTCGCGTCCGCCGACGCCGATATTAATGGTCGTCCCGTTTCCTCCGGGCTTATTCTCGTTCGGTCCCTTTGATTCGGAACTCCCGTAAAGCTGGGCCGACCCTTTTTCGAACCCTTCGCGGTAGCCCTTCATTGCCTGGTCGGCATTCGAAGAGCACTGGGCGAACTGGTCGATTCGGTTATTTGCGCCCTTCGATCCGTCGTCGTACCCCTTCGTAAAGGCTCGGTCGTAATTACAGAACTGAGTTTCGTAAGCCTCCATCGAGGCGCACGAAGAGAGAAGAACGGCACCGACCATCGCCGCCATGATGAAGAGAAATAAAGGTGCAAGAGACTCGTTCCACTGACATTTACGCATCGAAGTTCTCCGGGTGAGGCGATCCGAGTTAGCGGGAAAGGCTGGCGGCAATCGCTTTGCCGGATAAGCCGTGTAGGTCGTAGAGTTCTTCCGGTTCGCCCGACTCTCCGAATTTATCCTGAACCCCATATTTTACGAGCTTCGGATGGCGGTCTACCTTCGCGAGTGTTTCTGCAACGCAAGAACCGAGGCCGCCGATGACCGAATGGTCTTCGACCGTAATTACGAGTTCGGCATCTTTCACCGCTTGGGTGACCCCCGCCTCGTCAAACGGCTTTAGGGAATGAACGTTATAGATCGTCATTGAAAATGCACTGTTCGCTTTCGCGAGAATATCCGCCGCTTTCATCGCCTCGGCCGTACCGGCGCCGGTCGCGAATGCGACGATTTTCTTTTTACCGGAGGCCGCTTCGGCGACCTTATAGATTTTACCGGCTTCCCATTTCGAGCCGAGTTTATCGGCCCCCGTAGAAAGATCGGGGAGATTCTGGCGAGTGAGCCGGACGTAAGCCGGGCCCTGCCATTTTTCAACGAGGTAGTTCATAACGAGTTCAGTTTCACGCGCATCCATCGGCTGGAAAACGCCCATGGTCGGGAGCGCACGCATGAGGGTGATGTCTTCGAGTCCCATTTGGGAATGTCCGTCGTCGCCGATTCCCACGCCGGCGTGGGTTCCGATCAGGCGAACATTTGCGCCAGAGTAGGCGACCGAGAGTCGAATCGTATCGTAGCGGCCGGTGAGAAAACATCCGAAGCTACAGAGGAACGGCATTTTTCCGGCGAATGCCAGACCCGAGGCGGCCCCGATCATATTCGCTTCTTGAATACCCATCTCAAAAAACCGATCCGGAAATTTTTTAGCGAAAATTTCGGATTTCGTAGATTTCGCAAGGTCGGCATCGAGGACGACGATATTTTCATTCTTTTCTCCCCAGGCGGCGAGTGATTCCCCGAATGCCTGGCGCGTGGATTTCGACATCTTACGCTCCCTTCATTTCTAAAAGTTTTGCTTTAATTTCCGAAACGGCCCGGACGCACTCGTCGGCCTTCGGAAC
>JANXTV010000410.1 GCA_025352185.1 Oligoflexia bacterium | reverse complement strand
CTGGGTAGACGGAAAAAAAATTATCGTGGATTTACCCGGCTTCGGATTTGCGAAGCAGTCGAAAGACGACCGGGAAAAGTGGGCCGAACTGATTTCTGCCTATATCCAGGCCGACGAAGGTCTCGAGCGGGCCATCGTTTTAATCGATGCGCGGAACGGTCCCTCGGATAAGGATCTCGAGGCGATCGACTTCCTCCGTTCGGAATCGATTCCGATGCTTTTCGCCATCACGAAGGTGGACCAATTAAAAACCCAGAGCGAGCGTGTTTTACGCACGCGCGAAATCGAAAAGACTTTATCTGAGCTCGGTTACGCGAAGGATCAGTTCTATTTCACTTCGGCCGAAACGGGCGTCGGAATTCGTGAGCTCCAAGCCGAAGTAAGGCGCGTCGCCCCGCCGACCAAATTTAAATCTGAAAATGAATAGGGGCTTATGAAAAAAAAGACCGTAAAATCGAACCCAAAAAAACGAAACGCTCCCTCCGGACGACTAAAAAAAGAGACCCCTAAAAAAGCGTCCGGAAAAAAATCGGCGGGCCGCGCGAAAACCGGCGCGGTTCTCGAAACGACTTCCCCGCGCGCCACGGTGGGCGTCGTCGCCCCGTCTTCTCCCGCGCCGCTCGTCGAACTTGAAATTGGCGCTACGCGGTTAATGAACGATGGATTTGAGATTTATTTTCACCCGCAGGTGAAACGCGTCGACGGACTATTTGCGGGTTCGGACACGGAGCGCGCACTCGCGCTCCTCGACTACGCGTTTGATCCGGACCTTCAGGTTGTCTGGGCCGCCCGCGGAGGATACGGTGCCGTCCGGATTCTCCCTTTTCTGGATGAAATTACGACGAAGGTCGGGCTTCCCGAGCCGAAACTCCTCGTGGGATTTAGTGACGCCACCATTCTCCTCGAGTACGTGCGTACGAAGTGGGGCTGGCGAACGATCCACGGGCCGATGCCCGCCACGTTTCACATCGAGCGGGTCAAGGGAAGCGACTGGACCCGTTTCACGGATCTCCTCTCGGGAGACGCATACGGTTTTAATTTTTCGCTGAAAGCGATGTACCGGCCCGAAAATTTCGGGGCGGCCTCGGGCGAAAAAATACTGGGGGAAGTCGTCGGTGGGAATTTAGCGATGCTGCATTCCGTGGCCGGCACCCCTTACGCGCTCGATCTCGAAGGAAAGATCCTTTTCCTCGAAGAGGTATCGGAAGCGCCGTACCGAATCGACCGGATGATTCAGAGCCTGCTGCTCTCCCGCGCGCTGGACGGAGTTCGGGCGATCGTGCTCGGAACCTTTACGGACTGCCGGGATTCGTCACCGATGGTCTACGCCTCGGCCCCGAAAGGTTCGGGAAAAGCCAAGATGAAACCCCTTCGGCGAACGCTTTCAGACCACCAAGCACTCGAAGTCATCTTTGGTGACCTCGGAGATGCGCTCGGGATACCCGTTTTCTTCGGTCTGCCGGTGGGTCACGGTAACGGAACCGGATCGATAGAACTCGGGATCCGCGCCGAGCTCAGCGCGAAAGGAATATTAAGGTCGATCTTATGAATACCTATTTTAAAAATTCCGCGCGAATTCTTTTCCTCATTTCCGGAGTTTTTCTTTTCGCGTGCAACACGATGCCGAGTCAGAAGAATCAAAATTGGCAGGCCCTCGTGGACCGGATGCTTCCCGGAACCTGGACTTCGGATAAGTTCGGACGACTCTACATTTCGTGCGACGGATATATTCATCTCGATGATCAGGGTGGCTTCGATCTGAGCAATACCGGTTTAAAGAACGCGAAAATCATCGAAATGCAGCCGAAGGACTTACTCGTCGAAACGCTTCCCTTCGTGAAGGAGCACTACGCGATGGCGGAGTATCCCCATGCCGAAGCGGGTGAGACGGTGATGAAGTTCTGGGGACGGGTTTGGAAACGGGCGGAAGTCCGGGAATGTCCGTCAAGTCCCTAGCGTCCCGCCGTAATTCCACTCGTTGCCAGCGATTTGACGATTCGTTCTAGCCTTTTTTTCCAGCCTTTTCCTCACGGTAACGCGGGGGAGCACCGAAAAGGTTAGGGAAGGCGAGTGGCCGAAGATGGATTCATTTGAGCGTGAATTAAAAGTCGGATTTTTAGAGGAGGCGATTCCGCTCCTCGTGGAGATTGAACGCGCGTGCTTGTCCCTTTCGGCAACTTCGCGCGCGCCGGACTCCCTCGTCCCGCTCTTTCGACTGGTTCATACTTTTAAGGGCTCCGCGAGCGCCGTGGGTTTTACGGAGCTCGGTAAGTTTGCCCATGAGCTCGAGTCCTTTCTAGAGAAAATTAAAACCGGTGTCGTGCCGGCCAGTCCGGCGGCGGTCCTATTTCTACTTCGCTGTAATGATCACCTCCGGAATCAGGTGATGGACCTCCTCGCCGATCTCGAGGCCCCGGGGAATTTTTCGGAA
Organism: Oligoflexia bacterium; assembly: GCA_025352185.1. Taxonomy (GTDB): domain Bacteria; phylum Bdellovibrionota; class UBA1018; order UBA1018; family UBA1018; genus JACMQW01. The sequence goes on along the minus strand of JANXTV010000410.1, from coordinate 580 downwards.
ATTTCGCAGGAATTACGGAACGCACAGAACGGGAAGTTTTCCGGATGCCGTGAAAACTTTTCGCTGACCGTCGCTCGCGAAGTGGACTTATCCCATCCATTTCTAGTCGCCCCGAACGCCGTCGAAAAAAAGATTTCCTTAAAATTAACATTCGAAAAGATCCGTAGAATCGTAAAGGACACGGCGCTCGCGCTGGGAAAGGACATCCACCTCGTCCTAATCGGGGAGGGAACGCAACTCGATACCACGGTCGTCGAGGCACTAGGGGATCCGCTAGTTCACCTCGTGCGCAACGCCATCGATCATGGAATCGAGTCGGCTCCCGTACGGTCACGTGCGAAGAAAACGGCCGCCGGGACGATCGTCCTATCGGTTTCGGTCGGAGAAGATCAGGTCCTGATCGACATCGTCGACAACGGTGGGGGAATGAATCCCGCGGACATCCGGAGAGCCGCCACCGAGCGAGGGATCATTCTGGAAGACGAAATCCTGACGGATAACGAGATCATTCACCTCATTTTTCGCCCCGGATTTTCGACGAAAGACGAGGTAACGGAAATTTCGGGACGCGGAATCGGCA
>JANXTV010000093.1 GCA_025352185.1 Oligoflexia bacterium | reverse complement strand
TCTCGCGACGGCGGCGGCGCGGAAATTGAACGGCGCGAAATCACTCCCCGGGCGTCATCGTAGTCTGACAACTCGCTTAAGATGTTTTTTATCTGGGGGTATATATTGAGAGAAGACCGGGACTAGAGGGGTGGGTTGGGACGGAATCGAACGAGATTCGGTGGCCGTTTCGGACGCCGGAGGCGTTCGGAACGGTAAGGCGCGCACGATGCGCGGCTTAACCGAATGTCCATGCCGACGTGAACGCCTAAAAATGCGGAGCATTTTTGGGTGGCGCGTGTGCGAGAAGCGTAAGCTTCGGAGCGAGATCGCCGAAGGCGATTCTGGCAGGAGCCAAAAAGGCGAAGGCCGATTCGGTGGTGAACACCCGCCTACCCCGGCCGAATAGGTTCTCACCACTTCTCGAACCGCCGCCCCTCACTCCGTGATATCCCTCACCCGTGCAAATGAAGGCGCTATCCATCGTCAGCCCCTCGGGGAGCAAGATCGCAAGCGGCGAGAAACGGATTGAGGTCCGGTCGTGGAAACCTGATCTTTCACCCGAGGTCGATCTACTCATCATCGAGAATGGCACTTTCTTACGGGAAGAAAACGCCATCGATCCGGCCGGGCGTGTGGTCGCAATCGTAAGAGTCGTTCGGGTTCGCCCCTTTCTTCCGGAAGATGTCCCGGCGGCATGCGCGAGCACCTGGGTGAAAGACTATTTTTCGTGGGAGCTCTCGAACGTCCGAAGGTGTGAATACCCATTCGCAGTCGCCGCGAAACGAGGCATCTACGACATCGAAATCGGCCACGAATCACTTACCCAGGGGTAAATCATTCGCGGCCGATTCGTGAAAATTTCGACTCGTCCCCTCGCCTACCGAGAAGCCCTTAAGGCTTAGGACAACTCTCCCGCGAACCATTCGAGAAATATTCGGTCTGGGTAAGGCCCACGGGTAAGACTCCCCAGGGCGCACTGTCCGAAATATGGGTCGCGTAATTCGCCATTACGTTCGGCACGAAAGTATTGGCGGTGGAACAAGGGTGCTGCGCAAGGCAGCCGCCCACCGAGCACTGATCCAACTCATCGACTTGACTGCCCATGATTTCGAATTTCCCGCCGAAAGTCGGGATGAACTGTCCCGAGAGTAGGTGGGGATCCGACGAAACGGAAACGTCTAAATTATTCGCCTCTTCGGTCACGCCGACGTAACAATTCTCCGTCGTGAGATCCTGAATATCGACCGCGCCGTTAATCTGGCCATGCGCCGAGAGGTAGACCCCGGCGTTTCCCGCGAAACATTTTATTTTACTCGCGTGAAATTGGTCGAGCTTCGAACCCCAGGCGTAGCAACGGTAATCCTTACCCTTCCCGGTATAATCCTTACACGGACTCGAAGCATTCACCTGCGGATCCAGTCCATTTCCCGCGACGTCAGTTTCGAGGCGTAGAGCCACTCCCCCTTTACTATAAATACTTTCAACGGACAGATTCTCGCCGCTCTGAAATTGGGCTGGTCCGTAACCTCCGGGTGCATTCAAATTATAATGATTCCGGTAGACTCCCCACCTCGGGTGCGTAAATTCGGAAACCGGAGTTTGGACCGCGGCCGCGTACTGGGTTGTGCCGCCCGCCCCTTTTATGAGCGTAAAATTTCCGGCCACCCCGGATTGGAAGACAAAAACGTTTGTCGGGAATCCGGCGGGCATCCCACCCGGTCCCGTCATCGGATATCCGGAATAAGTTTGGTAGGAGAGGACATTTTCAATTAAGAACCCGGTGACATTCCTTACGATCGAAAAAGGCGGGAGGACGCCGGCGGTAAAAGGTACGCCGTTTCCATCCGCCTTCCATTTACAGATTTGGTGGCTCGGATCGCTGTCGATCGTAAAACTGTGCGAGGTATCCCAACCCGCGTCGGAAATGCGTGCCACCGACGATATACCCACGCCGACGAGAGAGACGTTCGTAATGGGCAGTTCCACCGAAGCCAAAGCTTTCGATGAGTTCGCCGAATCAAAGAAAAATACCGTCTGGCACGTCGCCGTCGGATCTGCACCGAATCGAAACGTTGCGTTTGCATCGACTTCAATCCGGACGTTCGATTTCAAAAATATTTTACCCAGGTAATAATTACCCGCCGGTACGTAGAGAATCGACTGCGGGAGAGAGAGTCCGGCCGCGTTTTGCGCGGGTCCATTCGGGTAGTCTTTCGTTAAGCTCACGCTCGCCGCGGTGACCGCCGAAGTAAACGCAGCCGAGTCATCAGCGACATCGAGACCGTTCGCACCCTCCTCAAGTAAATTTACGGCGTGACGTACGGAAAAAGCCGTACTTGCCGAAGCGCCCTGAATGGCGCCCTTCACGGTGATCGTTTCGGCTACCGAATCGAGCACGTAAACCGAACGCTTCTCCTTATTGCCGCCATTAGGCGAAATTGAAAATTCAGTTACGGGAACCTGGCACTGGCTATCGCTATAGAGTTGCGCCGAACCCGTCGTGGAAATCGTTAGAGTTTGTCTTATTCTCGAATTATTCCCGACGTTAAAAGTAATCGGTTCGTAACTACACGCCGTGCGGGTCGTCGCCACCGGCGCGGAAAAGACGGCTAGTGTACTTCCGCCGGCAGTCGCAGAATCGCATCCGAAAAGGAACATCAGGAAGAAAGAGGAAAACACCGAAAAAACACGCATAAAAACACCCCGTACGGAATAGAACGGAGGCATTTCAAAAAAGTTCCATCTATTTCAATGGGTCCGGAGAGACCTACCCTCTACGCGAATACCGGAAGGCCCGGATGAATACACCGAACGGAAAGTTCGCGGACGTCACGGTGAATGATTTCACCGTCACCGAAAAACGTAAACGGTTTAGACAGTTCGCTCACGCTAAACTTCACTTCACTCGTTTCGAAGCTCGGGCACACCGTGGGAATCTTGCCCCGCTTAATATCTAGAATGGACCGGACTTGGTCCAGAAGACGCGTAGGTTTAAACAGAAAGACATTAAATTTTCCGTCGTGATTTAAAGTAAGCGGTGCGGGCATAAAATTCCCGCCGATGGTTGCCTGATTATTTACCAGGATCATCGGTGCCCGCGTCGATTGGCGATCCTGATTTTTTGCCTCGACCTGAATTTCCCATTTCGCCTGCTCCCAGCGCAGGAGTTCTCGGACGAGCATCGCCTCGTAAATTTTAGACCCGATTCGGTTCACAATTCGTTTACCCAAGTAAGACAGCGGGTGAAAAATTCGCGGGAGGGGACACGCCGCCGTACTCTTCGCCCATTCCTTTACGCGGTTCGCGTGAAAGGCAGTCTCGGCGGGAATACCCATTCCGCCGTTTGTAATCATGTACGAAGTCATCTCGGACGAGGAGATTTCGAGTACGTCAATATTCCTCACCTTCCCTTCGTACGCCGCACGTGCCGCGAGTTCGATTTTTTTTGAAATCCCCAGCGTGGAGGCGAGATCATTCGCCGTGCCCGTCGGAATCAAACAAAGTGGAGGAACCGCTCCACAAGCCGACTTCCGTTCAATGAGGGTGCGCAGAACCGAATTTAAGGTTCCATCTCCGCCGCAGATCATGAGGCAATCCGTACCTCGCTCGAGTACCCGCCCGAGAATTTTCTGCGTCTCGAGGATCGAATCGGGAAGGTGGATGTCGGATCCCGTACGGGAGACGGCCGCCCGGAGGGGCTCTAGTAAGTCGTCGCGCCGGGCAGGCCCAGCTTTTCGATTAATGAGGATGTCGATATGCACGGGTACTCCTTACCACTCTCCCTAGTTTAGAAGCTTAAGGCGCAGAGTGCAAATCGCGTCGCTTACGACGGAGGAGACTTTTCAGCAGAAAAACGTCACCGAAATAGAGCAGAAATAAACCGAGCATCATCAGGGCAGCTAGAGACCGGATAAAACGGAAACTGGAGAAAAAGAGGACGGCGGTCGTGAGGGACATCAAAAAGGTGACGGTGAAGGACGCGCCCGCGAGTTGATCGATCCCTGACGTGACCGAGCCCGAACGGCGTTTTGAAAAGAGGAACTGAATCGGGCTATCCCCGGCGAGGCCCACCATCAGGGAGGCAATCACGCTCGTGATGAAAAAGACCTTTATCTGGAAGACGAGATAAATGACGAGTAACGCGAACACTCCCCACATCGAACCTAAAACGAGGAGAATGCTGCCCCGCTGTTTTAGCGCGAAACAAAGAAAGAAAAGGACGATTCCGACTTGGACTAAACTGCTCCCCAGACTCGAGAGTAGCGTATCTAAAACTCGCTCACCAAATTCTCCGTAGGAATTCACGCTCCCGGCAAGTTCACACGCGTCCCCGCAAATCGCTTCCACTCGGGTTCGCAACTCATTTACGTGAATGATGTCGGTCGATCGGAGGAATAAAAACGCCCGCGCACGGTCCGACTTCGAGGAGACGAGGCGAGACGCGAAGGGACTATTTCCCCATAAACTCTTCAGCATCCCCCGGTGATCGTTACTCACCTTTTCGGTCAGGGCGTCCCGAACGGAATAAGGATCCTCGATCGCGACGACGAGAGGATCCGCCCGGAGACGGGAGAGGATGGCCCGGTTTTTCTCTTCTTTCGTAAAGTCTTCAAGTATCAGGCTCGTTTCGGCAGTCCATCCGCGAGACTCCTGAATAGTGCGAACCGACTGAGTGTAGGGGTGGTTTTCGGCGTAGATCTCCTCGGGAGCATCGTTCACGTTTAGTTTCGAATAAAAGAGAAACGCGATCGGAATCACCGCGAGTGCGGCCAGCGCCACCCACCTCGGGACGAGCCACGGCTGGATTCTTGCGGCCGTTCGGTCGATCCAGTTCGGTCCCGTAGTAATCCATTTTTCAAGCTTCGGAAATACGGATACGAGCGCGGGTAGGAGGCAAATGATAGCGATCCATTCGAGCATAGACCCGATCGCACACTCCACTCCGAATCGACGAATGATCGAAAGATCACTCGTCGCAAGTGAAGCAAAACCGATCGCGGTCGTCAGCGAGGTAAAAAAACACGGAATCGTTAACTTTCGTAGGGCTGCCCGTAGTCCCGCCCCGGAACCCTTTCGGAAGTGACTGAGGAACACGAAGTCCTCGAGGGTGGCGACCATCAGGAGTGTCGGTAATACATTCGAAAGATTATCGATCGGCCAGTCGAATAAACCCATTACGCCGTAAACGAGGGATAACGAAAAGATCAGGGTCGCTTCGAAAAGGAAGGCACTTTTCCAGGTTCCGTAGAGGAGTCGGAAAAGGAGCAGAGTGATGAGAGCGGCAATCCCGTTTAAGAGGAGACTCTGGTCGTAGCCAATCTTTAAAAAGTACTGATAAGTTCCCATCCCTGCCCACGTCGAGGTCATCGCCGGATGGGGGGCCAAATAGTCCGATGCGAAGAAGCCCCGGAGGCGATCAACTAGGGCGTAGTTGAAATGTCCAAAGCGACTATCCGAGTCTTGATCTCGTAAATAGAAGGTCAGGAGAATATCGTCGGCATTCTTCGATGATAAAAATTTCCCGTAAACCGAATCCGATATCGTTCGAAGTTCACCTACTACGGCATTCGCTTCTTCCGCGTCCGTACCGTAGCGACCACAGTCTTTTCGCAGAAATGGCGTAAGCTGAATGCCGTGATCACTATCGGTGGCGTACTGAATTCCGAAACTCGAATAGATTTTCTCGACCCCATCGACCGCGAAGGGAACCTTATTCATCCACGCGAGTAAATCGCAGAGCTCACTACTCGTGGGAACCTCTCCCGGATTTCGGCGCTTCACGAGGAGGACGAGGTTATTTTTATTCGGAAACTCCTGGCGAAGGACATCCATCGAAGCGTAGGTCCGAAAGTCGGGATCGATCAAATCGTCAATGACGATCAGAGTCCGCAACCGGCTCGCGGGGATCATTGCGAGGAGCATGAGACCCACCGCTACCGCGATCGTGATTTTAGGATGTCGTAGTGAAATACGCTGAAATATCGCTACTTTTCTCGAAAATCGAAAGAGTACGCGGCGACATATTCGCGCGATCCCATCACGAATCAAGGACAGGGGCATGGATTAGTAGAGTACGGCTGCGAGCGGGAAACCAAGTACCCCGCCGCCCCAGCTCTGGCTCAAGACGCGAACCGTGCGTTTCACATCGTCGTCGTTTTTAACGCC
>JANXTV010000378.1 GCA_025352185.1 Oligoflexia bacterium | reverse complement strand
GGCCGATTTCGCGAAGATCTTTTTTATGTCCTGAACGTAGTGCCGATCCACATTCCGCCCCTACGACAGCGGAAGGAAGATATCGTGAATCTTTCGAAAACGTTTCTGGAAGAAGCGATTGCGAGAAATGCGATCAAACCTAAAACTTTTACCCCGGAAGCCCTATCGACCTTGACCCATTTACCGTGGCGGGGAAATGTACGCGAACTTCGAAATGTAGTCGAACGAAGCGTCGTCATGACGATGGGGGATCGAATCGACGTAACGGACCTGCCGGTAACCGATAGTCTCGATACCGATGAATTTATCGCGGATCTGGCCGATGCCTTTCCCACCCTGAAAGAAGTCGAAAAGTCGTATCTCCGTTCCCTTTTCCAAAAGGTGCAGGGAAAACTCGAAAATACGGCAACGGTCCTCGGAATGAGCGAAACGGCGCGAACCCGAAAGCTAGGTGACGCCGAACCAGAAGGTCCAAACGGGTGAGATGATGGACCAGGACCGGATCGTAAACGTGGTGCATACCGAAAAGACCATGGCGGCATATCGCCTGATTCTCGATAAGCAGATAACGGGATTGTGGCGCGCAATGGAGCTTACCGAATTCGATCGGGCGTTAGAAATTTGCCATAAGATTAAGGGAAGCGCGGCCCTATTTGGGTACGCCGACCTCGGGGAGGCTTGCCGAGAGGCGGAAGGGATTTCTCCCACATTAGATCCCTCTGGATTTAAGAGTCGTATCGGCCGCGTATTCGCCGCCTCTGCTCCCGCATCGCTGGGATAGGGCGGAGGAATGGGACATCGGAGTTGGAACGGCCCTTGCTTTATTAAGCGTATCGATCCTAACGGACAGGATCTGAAACTACATTCATGGAGGATATGAAATGGAAAAGCACAGCGGATTAAAAATTGTAAATTTTGATGAGATGCTCGCGAGCGAGGCCCCAAAAGCTCGCAACCGCGAATATCGCACGCGGACTTGTAACCTCTGCAGTACTAAGTTTTCTACCCGGCTTCCGCACCGAGTTTTCTGCGATAAATGCCGTCGCGAAAATGAACTTTATCTCTATTCAGAATGGCTCCCGCTCGGTGGTACCGATATTGGCCATACGGCCGCTAAAAAAATGGCCGCTTAAAGGGGGGTGCAGTATGGACCGCATCGAGTTCTTTGGGAAATCGTGTTGGATTGAGAATTCAGATTTGCTCCCCATTAGCCTGGACCACATTCGAAATTGTCTCGGGGTGGCGGAATTAGTGGGGAGCGTGAATTCCTACACCGTGCGGTTCAACTCGCCGGATGGCGGCGACCGTTCCGTCGAATGCAGTATGACTGCCGTTACGGACACGGGTACAATTCGCTTCGCGGCCGGGATGGGTAAACTTTGGGCGGCGGTATTCCAAGAAGTCCTTAATCAGTTTGTCCGCCTTTCGGTGGTGGCTGCCCGGGAGCCGATCCGTGAAAAGAAAACCGCTTAGATTCGGGAATCGACTCATTACCGCGGGGAATTTCCTTTCGGTTAAGGAACTTATTTCGGCCGAAATACTCGAGTGGATCGCGCATCGGCGGTCGCTCGAGGTGTTACCTCCGGAACATACGTTTTCTTTTGAATGTGACTTTTCGGACATCACTCACGATTTTGAATCGAAGATTCGCATTTCCGTGGGCGACCATCGCTGGTTGGGTGCGGCTTATGGGAATTCCGAGTATGGTTCACTCATGGAATCTCTGAAGAGGCTTGAGCCGGTGACCTCGTTCGACTAGATCGCGCGATCCACCGACTGGAGATAGAGGAGGGTCGAGAGGCGATCGATATGGCGCTCCTGAACGGGGATGGAGCGGAATCGAATGTAGTTCCGAACCTCCGAGTATTCGCTTTCTTCGACGGCGAGGCGGTACTGATCGAGTCCCATTTCTTCGCCCTTCCGCAGCGCCCAGAGCGATCCTGATTTTCCGAAGAGAGTGGCCGAGGCAAGTACCCCATGGACCACGCTCCCCCAGGGGCCGGAGTGAGCATCGGGTTCAATCCCTTCATCTCGAATCAGTTGGCTCAGGTCAAATACCGCATCCTCGTGGTCGCGAGCGATCCCCGTGAGTAGGTCAACGACCCGTGGGCGGTCTTCCCGAAATTTTTCGATGACTTGATTATAGGCTTCGACCGCGGATTTTTCGCCGCGGAGAATTTTCTCGAGACCTCGCGTGTGGTCATCGCCCGGGAATGCGAACTGAATATTTTCTAAGGGCATCGGGCGACTCGTGATGAAAGTATTCATGGAAGGTCCTCTCCAAGCTGAAAGCAGCAAGGAACGGACCAAGCGAGAAGGAGGAATTATTCCACGGATTCCGATTTATTCGGCACGGCTTCACTAGAAAGTGTCGATGACAGTTCGGTGATTAAAGTAGCGAACTGATCCACGATGGCGGCGAGGGCAGTGCGTTCCCGATCGGTAGCCCCGATTTCCATGCGAATTGCCACTTCTTCGATCGTCGGAAAGTCGAAGAGCCGTGCGTTTCCTTTTAAACGGTGTCCAATTTCCGCAAACTTCGAAAAATCGTCCTCGACTAGTGCCTTACGTAGGGCCGCGAGATCGTCTTGGCGACGCTCGAGATAAACTCGACGTCTTTCCGATGAAATAGTGAAAGGTTCCGATTTCTTTAAGTCGACCAAAACTGATGATCTCCGGTAAGTTTACGCCCGAAATGGTGCTAAAAATGCCGAACCCTTAAGGTACGGAGTTTGCTTAACCTATGGAGACGCGTTGTGAATGTCAACCGAGGTGCAGGATGCCAGCCACGAAAAAGGATTTTTTAGCTCTGCGAATCGCCGTCCTACTCGGCATTCTCTATTTTGGGGCAAAAGTGCTCATTCCCGTGCTCCTTGCCTTCTTTCTATTTCTCTTTCTCGAGCCCGCCATCGAGATTAGCGGAAAATATTTAAAGCTTCCCCTAAAAGGTACGGCCGCGCTTTTCGTGATTCTGGCCATGGCCTCCATGGGCCTCGTCGGATGGGCCTCTTACCAGTCAGTGGTTCGCGTTGCCGTGCGCCTCCCGAACTACTCCCAGAAAATTCAGCAGTTCACGAGCCGTCTTCACGTTAAGGCAAAATCACTCCAAAAAAGTGCGGACTTCCTATTACCACCGAATCCCGAACCGGTTCAGAAAGTGGAACTCGTCGAGAGCCGCGCACTCGTACTCCCGAGTTACCTCGCGGATCGTATGAATTCCCTAGTAGATCTTTTCTCGATGTTTTTTTTCGTACCGCTGATTACGTTTTTTATGCTGATCGAACGGAAGAGTCTCGCCCGAAGACTAAAGGAAGTAGTGCCCGATGAAGAATTGCTCCACCAGATTTGTTCAGAAGTGCGCTCGGTTTCCCGGGGATTTTTCTCGGGGAGTATCCTGCTCGCCACGACCATGACCGTGATCTTCGCGGTAGTCTTCCGAGCGTTAGGTCTCGAGAGTTCACTGGAGTTCGCCCTCATTGCCGGGTTTCTCAACCTGATTCCTGTTTTCGGCGCGGTAGCCGGTGCCGCCCTGCCCATGGTGCAGGCGTTTCTCCAGTTTGATGGGGTGGGACCGGCGGTACTTATCGGGATCGCTTCGGTAGTGATTCACATTCTTGCGAATAATGTGGTGCTCCCGAAAGTAGTGGGATCGCGTGTAAACGTAAACGGTACGGCGGCGGTGATTGGATTCCTCGTGTGGGGGGCCCTCTGGGGCACGATCGGAATTTTCTTGGCCGTTCCGCTTATGGGAATACTTCGAGTGTGCTTGTTGGCGAGTGTGGACTACCGGCCCTATGCGAACCTGATTTCGAGGAATCCCGTAAGGGAATGGGGTCGGCCGCGATTCGTACCCGAAACGTCGAACCCAATCCCACTTCGCTATCGACAGTAATTTTTCCAGAATGGGAATCGACGATCTGGGAAACGATATAAAGACCGAGTCCGAGTCCACCGAAGTGGCTACTGGAAACGGCCCGTTCGAAACGAGCAAAAATTCGCGCGTGATCCTCCGCCGCGATTCCGATTCCGTGGTCCCGGAATAAGAGGTCTACGTAACCGTCCTTTTCGGCGCCGTGAATCTCGATTGGTTTCCCGTCCCCATATTTAATCGCGTTCGTAAGAAGATTCACCAGGACCTGCTCAATCCGGAACGAGTCCCAATGAACGAGTAAGGATTCGGGCAGATCGAGTTCAATTTTCGATCCAGAATGGGACATCTGATCTGAAAACCGATCCATCGTTTCGCGAATGAGGGCGACGAGGTCGAAATGGGTCGGCGCGAGTTCGAGTTTCCCGCTCGTAATACGTGAAATATCGAGGAGTTCTTCGATTAAACGAGTGAGGCGGTCGATCTGACGATCGGACGTTTCAAGCATCCGCTCCATGCGTTCGGGTCCGAGCGATGTAATTTTTCCTGATTTAACGGCGCGGAGGAGACTTTGGGTCTGGAGTTTCAGCGGAGTGAGCGGAGTCTTTAGCTCATGCGAAGCAATGGATAAAAATTCGTCTCGGCTACGAATCGCATCCTGAGCTTTGCGGTAGAGGTGAGCATTATCCGCGGCGACGGCAATACGCCTCGCTAAATCTTTTACCATGAGGGAATCTTCGTCCGAATATTCGGTCGTGGAGTCTTTAAACGAGATACAAACCGAGCCCCGGCAATTTCCGCGGATATAGATGGGTTCCGCTAGTAAGTTTTCGAATCCCGCGATCAAGGGAATCGAGCGGGGATATTCGGCCGGAAATTCGGAGTTTTCTTTGACCATCGATCGGCCGAGTTCTAGCGCGTTTCTAAGTTGTCGAAGACGTGAGTGCTCGGGCTCTACCGCGGCGCTGGCCTCGACCGTTTCGACCGGGTCGAATTCCGGATGAAGCTCGATGTAGACTAGATTTGCAAACTTCGGAACGAGCCCCTCGGCGAGGAGTTTAAAGTTGGGTCCCGAATCCACCGTGTCGGAAAGGATGCGACTCGCTTCGGAAAGGAGTTCGGCTCGTAGATGGGCATTCTCTACCATCTGATTTGCTTGCTTTAATTCCGTAATATCGACCGATAAACCGCGGATTTCGTCCCGGGTTCCGTCGCCGTTATCGGTGAGCTGGACGCCGGTATGGAGCCACGTGGTTTTACCATCGCTGCGAACGAATCGATGTTCCATTCCCGAGTCATGGTCCGTCTTCTTCAGATTTCGAATCGTTTTTGAAAACGACTCGCGGTCTTCGGGAGTGAGGTGCTTTTCGAGAAAATTACCTTCATTAAGGAGACTCGTAAGTGGATACCCTAGGATCGACTCGGCACTCTTACTGATAAAAATAGGCTGCATTGTGAGCGCGTCGATCGACCAAACGAAGCCATGTTGGATCCCGTCGACCAGTTCTCGATATTTTTTCTGCTCGGCCCGTTCCCGCTTCAGACTCATGACTTCGAGCTGCGCGATTTCGTGGGCCCTCGCGGTCCGTTCGCCTTCGGCGAGGAGTTTCTGCACTTCAATGAGCTGGCGAGACTTCTTATGGAGATCGACGAAGACCGAGACTTTCGAGCGGAGAATATCGGAGTCGAATGGTTTATAAATATAATCGACGGCACCGTACTGGTAACCTCGACGCGCGTACTTTTCGTCGATATTAATCGCCGTGAGGAAGATGATGGGAATGCTCCGTGTCCGCTCACTTTTCTTTAGGAGCGCGACGGTTTCGAATCCGTCGAGCCCCGGCATTTGGACGTCCATGAGGATGAGTGCCGGCTCGAAGTGGAGAAGGTAGCGAAGCGCTTCGTATCCAGAGTTCGCCTTCACCACCGTATAGTCGCGCGACTCCAGCGAGGCTTCCAGCGCAAGCAGATTCTCCGGTCGATCGTCGACGATCAGGACTTCGGCATACTGTGGATTCAGGTGCGTTCCCAAAGACTCCCCTTAATGGCAGAATTTCGATACCATCGTACAGAGCTCTTCGAGTGCAAGTGGCTTTTTTAAGTGGCCGGAGGCACCGAGTTCCGTCGCCCTAGCTTCGGCATTATTGAGCGCGGACATCACGATGATCGGCATGACTTTATCTTTCAGAAGTTCGCGGGCCTTCAAAATAAATTCCCCGCCCGACATCGTTGGCATCATCAGGTCTACCAAAATGAGATCGGGAAGTTTTCCCTCCTGCAGACGTTCGAGACCTTTCAGGCCGTTTTCCGCGGTTCGTACTTCGTAACCCTCGTCATGAATGAGTTCGGAAAGTGCTTCGCGAATATCGCGGTCATCTTCGATTAAAAGGATTTCATTTTTCATTTTTTGCGCTCGTATTTTTGGGGCGTATCCCAGGACACGTCGACTTAACCCCTTCACTTTTATGGGAGCCAAGTAGATGCATCAAGTAAATTTGCAAACTCTCCTCGTGGAATTAGGAAATTTTATCTTTGCAGGAATTTCCGGCGGTGTTAGCTAAAAAAGTCACGCGAAAATCAGCCGTTAATGGCTTAAAATTGGGGAAATGTTTATGAAAAAAGGATTTTCAGAAATCACGAATGCGGAGAAAGCCCCCGCTAAATTACTTTCCCCGGCGTCGAAAAAAGTTTCCCCGGAAAAAACTCGGATTTTAAAATCGGGTTCGCTCGAAAAAAATGGGGCATTTCGCGCCACTCGTCCGACCACCCCGGTCGTGGAAAAAAGTTTAATTGCTGATGTGGAAGAACTCGGAGATGTCCTTAAGCTCGTGAAAAATGGGGACTTTTCCGTTCGCTTCGCCTACGAGAAGGACGGCGTCTTCAGCCGTATCGGCGAACTCTTAAATGACATCATCGGCCTGAACGAACACATGGCGATGGAATTCCTTCGCGTTGGTAAAATCGTCGGTCAAGAGGGGCGAATGACCGAGCGAGCTTCGGTCGGACCCGCAAAGGGAGCTTGGGCCGCCAGTGTGAACTCGGTTAACCAGCTCATCGGAGATCTCGTGGCGCCGACGAACGAAGTCGCGCGGGTTATTACGGCCGTCGCTAAAGGCGACCTTTCGCAGAAAATGTTCCTCGAAATCGAGGGACGTCCGGTACGGGGGGAATTCCTTCGCATCGGAACGACCGTTAACTCCATGGTGGATCAGCTGAACTCGTTCGCTGCCGAGGTGACTCGAGTCGCGAAAGAAGTGGGTAACGAAGGGAAGCTCGGCGGACAGGCCGACGTTAAAGGGGTAAGCGGCACGTGGAAGGATCTCACCGATAACGTGAACGGTCTCGCTTCGAACTTAACGAACCAGGTGCGAAACATCGCGAAAGTGACGACCGCCGTCGCTAAGGGCGACCTTTCGCAGAAAATTACCGTCGACGCGAAGGGAGAAATCGCCGAGTTAAAGAACACGATTAATACCATGGTGGATCAGTTAAACTCATTCTCATCCGAGGTAACTCGTGTGGCGCTAGAGGTTGGTACTGAGGGTAAACTGGGCGGACAGGCAGAGGTGCCAGGCGTAGCCGGAACTTGGAAAGATTTAACGGATTCTGTAAACAGGATGGCGGGTAACCTTACCTCGCAAGTAAGGAATATTGCGGGTGTAACCACCGCCGTTGCCAATGGTGACCTTTCCAAGAAAATTACGGTTGACGTAAAAGGGGAGATGTTGGAGTTGAAAAAAACCATTAATACAATGGTGGATCAGCTAAACTCTTTCGCATCCGAGGTAACTCGTGTGGCACTTGAGGTAGGAACAGAGGGAAAACTGGG
>JANXTV010000375.1 GCA_025352185.1 Oligoflexia bacterium | reverse complement strand
AAAATCCGATACGGTGAGTTTACCCACTGAGGTGCGAACCAAAGGTAGAGCGCCAGAATGGGAAGAAAACATCCGAAGAAAAGGCGGAACGAACGGAATCGCCACGCGACTCGCGCACTCGTGATCGCGTGATTCACGAGTAGGGTCGCGGAAATCCACGGTAACCACGGAAGGAGGAAAGTCGGAAGCGGAAGGGCTTCGAGGGGTAAGGAGAGAACGTTTTCCGTCGCTCCGTAAAGATGAAGTGCCGCCCATCCGACTAAACCGATTCCGAACGCCGAAACCCAGGTCGAAAATTTCAGGGGGCGAAGCCTCTCGTGGGGGAACTTTCCGCTCGCGCCCGCGAGCCAGAGGGTCGAGCCCATTGCCTGCATGAGAAAGTGCCAGAAGAAGTAAAGCATTCCGATCTGACCGAGGAAGAGGAGGGTGCCGAGTCCCGGAGTGAGAACGGAAAAAATGAGGATTCCCACGAGTACGGCGGGAATAATCCAAGCGGTAAACGGAGAGCCCTTTGCATTTCCTCGCCGTCCGTAAAAGAGGGCGAACGAGGCGATGATATGCGGATAAGAAACGAGCGCATTGAGTCCGAGAATTAAATCAGGTCGGGCGTTTAGTTTCGTAAAGAAATTGATCTGGCTGTGAACCACGAAAAAGGCAATGAGCGAAAGTAAACCAATTAAAAATAAATCGGCCGAGGCCCCTACGAGAAGTGGAAGGCGGAGTAAGGTAGGTTCGCGCGGATTCACCGGTAGGGTCATCTGGATAGTCTAGGGGGACTGCGGGAACGATTGCAATCCTCGGGCAGTCGAAGGAAGATTTTCGCTATGCTTATTTTACTCCTGCTTTCCTCGGTATCCGCTTTCGCGGCGAAACCAGCTGCGACTCCCCATACTATCGTAACGACGTCCTCGGCGGGACTTCCGAAACTCGTCGCCGAACTCGATCCGGCGAAGCTCGACGGCTTTAGTTTCGTCGAACTTTATTTCCTAAAAAATGCGGTCCTTTCGGCGAAGGGCTACGAATACGCGCAAGATCGGCCGTGGCTCGACGGTTACTTCACGCCCCGAGAAATTAGCGGTAACACCGAATACGAGGTGGAGGAGCGCGCGAATTTACGTAAGCACTGTGTCCAGAACTGCTCGGTTTTAAATCTCCGAGATTACCAGTTTCCAAAGGTGACGGGGAACAATGAGTTTAAGACGACGCCCGATATGGAACGGGCTTTCGCTAAGATTCGGCAGGCCCAACTCGCACGAATTCGAAAGTCCGCGACTGCCGTAGCGCTTTCCGAAGCCGTACGGAGCGATTTTAAGAATACGGATCAATACCGCGACTGCGGGGAGGAGGTGGGATGTTTCGGTACTGATGTCTTTATTTTCGGACGAAAAATTAGTTTTCCGGAGAATCCGGGTCGAGAATCCGAGACCGAGCCATTCGTTAGATCCCTAATTCGGGACTGCATCGGTGACTTTTCACTTCTTAAACTCGTAGACGATATTAAAAGTGACCGTTACGACTTCGACCAAGCGGAACTCCTCGGCCTTTATCTCGGGAATCTCGATCTCCTTCGAAAGGTCATCCTCGCCCGATCGGGTAGGACGTTTGATGAACCACTGAAGACAGAGTTCATAAAGATGAGCGTGGCCGCTCCGGCGATGGGGGCCGGAAATCTCTCCGCTCCGGCGAAAAAAGCGCTGGAATCGCTCGATGTTGCAATCGCTCGCCTGACGAAGGGAGACCTCGGGGATCTGCCGAAGAACTTTACGGAAA
Organism: Oligoflexia bacterium; assembly: GCA_025352185.1. Taxonomy (GTDB): domain Bacteria; phylum Bdellovibrionota; class UBA1018; order UBA1018; family UBA1018; genus JACMQW01. The sequence continues at coordinate 1,060 of JANXTV010000375.1, read as the reverse complement.
GTAATCTCGAGGTGGATAATAGTTCCCTCAGTTATTCGGTGGGGATGTGATGAAAACGAAATATTTAATCGGTTTTGGATTTCTGCTCGCGGCGTTCCCGGTACTCGCCTCGGTCACCTCCGAGAGTCGAATCGTCATCTCGAGCGCGGAAACGAGTGGGGTACCCCAGGCGCCGCGCGTTTCCCACGACGGTAAGTATGTGATGTACGAAGTGGCATCGAAAGGGTCTTCGTCGCTTTGGATCTCTACTTCTGACGGTAAGGAGAAAATCTCTCTCACGGAAAAACTGCAGAAGAGCGGGGTACTTCCGAAAATCGTAGAGAATGCCTCTTGGAGTCCCGACGATAAATTTATCGCTTTTGAGGCGCGAAAAATCGAAGACCCTGCTGGTTCGGAAATGTTCGTCGCCGAGCGAAATGGAACGAGCATCGGAAAGTTTAAAAAGATTTCTCCGGGGAGACGGCCCCAGTTTTCCCTCCCGTATGGCCGAACGCTCTTTTTCGAAAAGACGACCGACGGCGTCGGGGGAAATCAACTCCAGTATTTTGTGATTGGTCGAAATCCACTCGAACCGCGTGACCTCGCTCCCGTACCGGTGCGAGGTCCGATCGAACAAGCCACGAGTAAGAATTTTAGTCACCCCTCGCTCGGTGGAGATGGAAACACGATCTACTTTGCTTCTGAGAATGCGGTGGGAGTGACGAACCAAGAAGGTTCTTACGCCATTCGTCAGATTCTCAGTGCAATCGGTACGACGGGCCCGGCGCGCCAACGTGGGGTAGAGCTTTGGCCCGTATTCACAAAAAAATCGGTACCGGTCCCGGCGTTGGTCGAGGCGCTCATAAAAATCTCGCCCGTTTTTGGTAAGATTGATACGCCGCTCACTGCGCATGACTTTGGTCCCGCGGTCAACGACGCCCTCGCGATCGATATCGTTAAAAAGAAAGACACGATCGGAAAGACTCCGAGTGGAATCCCCGGAATTACCCAACGGGATCTCCTCTTTTACTGGGCGCTCGGTCTCCTCGATAAGACACAGCTGAACTATCTCGAAGTGAGT
>JANXTV010000368.1 GCA_025352185.1 Oligoflexia bacterium | reverse complement strand
GGATTTAAGCTGGGCGCACTCTATAAGCTCCCGAAGCACTTTACGCTCGGTCTTACCTACGCCTCGCAGAATAGTATTCAAGGGAACCCCAACTCGAGCACCCAAGTCGACATGCCGAGCTTTAGCCAGCCCATCGTTATGCCGACGATCCTCGGCGCGGGGGTAGGTTGGACTCCGAATCGATTTTTCCAGTTCGGGGCCAGCGTTCTCTTCGTCGCCGGGACCGAAAATACGGCCTTACTCGCGGACGAATCCCGCGCGATTGGTCAGTACGCGACTCTCCAACCGCGAGTCGGAGCGACGTATACCGTATTTCAGTTTGACCATTATAAGGGGGAAATGGCGCTCGGATCCTATTATGAAGTGAGCCGCATCGCGGGTGAATCGAATCGGCTACACGAGACCGGAAGCATGGACGTGAATGTCTATATGTTTAATACCGGCATCGGGATTGACCGAGCGCCGAATTATAGAAACTTTATGATCGGCGTGGGCATCGATATCATCCGTACTCTGAAAGCTTTTGAGATCGTCCCGAAGGATCCACTTCCTCCGTATAACGGATTTTTCCCCAGCCCCGTCGTCGTTTCTGCCGACGGTCTTTCGGACGGACTCTCTTACGGTGAACCTAAGTCAGTTCCCAACCAGAGTCTCGGAGACGTAAAAACGATCATCGAGGAGGCTCCCGGTAAGATAAAGGATAAATTCGAAGGGAAGCCCGTCGCGCCGACTCCGGCTCCGAAGTTAAAAGTGAAACGGCATAAGAAAACCCCAGTCCCGCGGCAGACTCCGACATGAAAAAGAAGGTTAACTTACTCGAACTTCGTCCCACTCAGTTCGCGATTGGGATGCTCGAAGTCGACGAAAAAATAAAAGAAGTTTCTCGCTTTAAACGGCGGAAGCGTAAGACTTTTTTAGACGACCACGTCGTGCCCGTCATCCGAGGGATCGACCGTGCGCTTTACGTCGTGGATCACCACCATTTTTTGGTCGTCTGCTATCATCTCGGAATTCGGAAAGTACGCTATAAGGTGGTGGAAGACCTCTCCAGGTCGAAAATTACTTACCGAGCGTTTTGGAAATGGATGAACCATACCCGGAACTCGTATCCGTTCTGCCAGTTCGGAGAGGGACCCCGCAGTGAGATCTACCTGCCGAAGGACGTCCGAGGGCTGGCCGACGACCCGTACCGAAGTATCGCTTGGTTCGTACGAAAAGCCGGAGCATTTGAAAACAGCGACCGAAATTTCGCAGAGTTTCAATGGGCGAATTTTTTTAGAAAGAAGGGGCTGCTAAATTCACACGGCCTCTCGGGACTGGAACGCGCGCTCGTCGAGGCCGTGACCCTTGCCCAGTCGAAGGCGGCAAAGGGGCTTCCGGGATTTGGAAAATTGAACCTTGCCGATCAAGCGAAGGCTAAAGAAAGTGTCGTTAAGAAGGCTCGGGCCGCGAAACGCAATAAAAAGCACGTTCAATCTCTTTAGTCGGATCGCTTTCCGAGCCCTAAATTGAGGCGGCTTCACCCAAAATCGAAGTCTCCTCCGATAATTTAATGGATTCAGGTGTCCTCTTCCGAACGTTTGCTGTGTCGCATTAACCCCGTTCTAACGAGCCAAATAGGCGTAAAGTAGGTGTAGAAAATGGGGCGGGGAGCTTCGCCCCGCCCGCGTTCGTTTCTGAATGGCGGTAGTCACCCGGGAGTGTATTTGCTAAACCTAAGGTGTGGCCACGAAATCCAAATCGACTTTACCGAAGCGAAAAAAAAGTTTGAAAAAGGTATCCTCGGTGGCGAATTTCGAGGCATCGGAAGAGCGCTTTAAATGGATGGTGGAAGGAATAAAAGACTACGCCATTTTCATGCTCGACCCGAACGGTTACGTCGCCACCTGGAACGAAGGTGCCCGGCGCTTTAAGGGATACGAGGCCGAGGAAATTATCGGACGGCATTTTTCGACCTTCTATTCTGAAAAGGATAAGCGAGATGGAAAGCCGGAGTTTGAACTGAAAGAAGCGACCGCGCGCGGGAGCTTCGAAGATGAAGGGTGGCGCTACCGAAAAGACGGAACTCAGTTTTGGGCAAACGTCATGATTACTGCGGTCCTCGATCGGAGCGGAAAACTGATCGCCTTTTCGAAAGTGACTCGCGACCTTACGGAACGAAAGAATCACGAAAATGCCCTTCGCGACATGAATGCCTCGCTCGAGAAGCGAGTCGCGGAGAGAACCTTAGAGCTCGAAGCGATGGTCGCGGAACGTGAAGGACTCATCGCGGCCGCGAACCAAAGTCGGGCCGAGGCGGAGCTCGCCCGTAAAAAACTACACTCACTTTTTATGCAGGCGCCGATTCCGATCGCGATCCTCCAGGTTCCGGGCCTCGCGTATTCGCTGACGAATCACGCCTACACCGAATTAGTGGGTAAAACGAATCTTTTGGGTAAAGCCTTTCACGACGTTTTCCCGGAACTCTCGGGGCAGGGAATCTTCGAGGTGCTCCATGATGTCGTACTCACGGGAGAAACGTATACGGGACGGGAGATCCCCGTTCGAATTAACTCCGCCCACTGGGAAGGGGAGGTTCGCTACTTTAATTTAATTTTTCCGGCGGTCCGTCGTTCGGATCATTCGATTGAAGCGGTGATGCTATTTGCGAACGATGTAACCGCGGAAGTCGAAGCCCGACATAAAGTCGAAGAGGCGGAAGCTCAGGTAAAGCTTGCGCTCAGCTCGGCAAACATGGGGGCTTGGAATGTAAGTATGCCTTCGCGTGTTCTCGACATGGACGATACGGGCCTTCGCATTTTCGGGATCAAACCCTCGGAAAAAGTCCAGACCCTCGACGAACTCTATCTTCGAGTAAATCCAGACGACCTCGAATTCGTGAATTCGGATTTAAATACGTCGATTTCGGGCAGCGACCAGGTGAACCGATCTTACCGAGTGCTGTGGCCCGACGGATCGACCCACTGGGTGCAGTCCCAGGGACGTGTCATTCGGTCTTTGGACGGTACGGTGCTTAGAATTACCGGAACGATTTTTGATGCGACGGAGAAACGAAATGCGGAGGAGCAACTCCGTCGGGCAGTCGAGGCCCGCGATGAATTTCTTTCGATTGCATCGCATGAATTAAAGACCCCGATTACTTCACTAAAGCTTCAGCTTCAGATGACTCAGCGAGCGGTCGACCCCGCATTAAATAAAGCCCCTGCGCCCGAAAAATTAGAGCGGGTACTCGGCATTGCGA
>JANXTV010000282.1 GCA_025352185.1 Oligoflexia bacterium | reverse complement strand
AAGAATGTTAGATCGCGCGCCGTCTTAAAATCCTTCGGAACGAGAAAGAAGTCGCCCCAAGCCTTCCCGAGAAAAACGACGCTCACGACGGCGAAAAGTAAAAATGAAGCGAATGCGGAAAAGTACCTTAGCCACGCCACTTCTAACCCGGAGTAGGTCTGGAGCAGCACTTTCCCCATCATGGGATTAAACGTCCAGAGGAGTCCGCAGAGGATCAAGAGGATGAGCGCCGATTTTTTCATGATCTTTAGGGAATAATACCGGTTCTTGCCGCGCGAAAGAAGCTGGGAGATGATCGGGGGCATGAAATCTACACCCGCGGGTAACCCGCCGCCCGCAAAGTCTGTCTCCGAATCCCAGATCATCATGACGGAAATGGTACTCCCCTCCGACACGAACGCGCTCGGCACCATTTTCGGAGGCAAGGTCGTTTCACTCATCGATATCGCCGCCGCCATGGCCGCCGGTAAACACGCCCGTTCCGTAGTCGTTACCGCGTCGATAGATGCCCTCCACTTCGTTGCCCCCGTTAAACTAGGCGAATACGTGCACATCAAAGCGTCGGTAAATTATGCGGGTCGCACGTCGATGGAGGTCGGTGTCCGCGTCGATAAGGAAAATCCACTCACCGGTGAGATGAAGCATACGGCTACTGCCTACCTCACCTTCGTGGCACTCGATTCAGACGGAAAGCCGAAACTCGTTCCACCCATTGCCCCGAGTACCGATACCGAGCGACGCCGATTCGAGGCCGCAAAGATTCGCCGCGAGGCTCGCGTGAAGCTTGCGAAAGATATCCAGATCCATAACGGATAGGCCTATCCGAGCTTCGAAGTGTATTTACTGATGAGCTTATGATCGACGGGGTCAATCGTTTCAAATTCGAATCCGACGAGATTCCGCTCCGGATCGTACCATTTTACGATTGCCGATAATTTAAAGGGAATCACGTCACTCGTTTTTGATGCGCGAATTTCCATAATGAGTCGGGTGCCTTGGCTATATTTTTCAGGAACTCCGTACTGGATGAGCTGGAAGCCCTGGGCCGAAAGATCGCCGCAAATGCCGAGCATTCGAGAACTCCCATCCGCGGAAATCTGGTGCACGCTCGCGACGAGACTGCGGCGGGAAGATTTTCGACGCTGATTTCCGCGCTCAATCACAAAACTGGGGTCTTCCGGATAATCAACGTGATTCACTCCGATTAACTTCGCGAGCGCAGGAATTCCATCGGCGGGGATCCAGTTTCGCATCCCCTTCTGCCATCCGAAAAGCGAAGAGGGTGGAGGCCCGGCTTTCAAGGCGCGCTCGACATCGGCCATTTCGACCGGTCCGACTTCGCGGCCGTCAAGGAGGAGATACCAATATTTTTCATTTAAACGTTCTTCACGCGGAATATTTTTAGATCTTTCGGTCAGTAAAAGGTACCAGTTCGAGGGACTCTTCCCCGATGGATTCGCCGCGCGCCAACGAAGATCCGATTCTGTTTTCGTTTTTACGAGTCCTTCGTAGCTTTTTAAGACGCTGGCTTCGGGAGCTTTCGGAAAAAGTTTAACGAGCGCCCGAACTTCACACAGTCGGCCCCAGCCCTGGAGGAAGTCGGGATGGTAGGCGTAGTCCGTCCAAGATAATTTCCCAGTTTCGAGCGCATTTCGAATGGCATCGATCTTCGCCGGGCCTTCAAAACGCATTCCGTTTAAGCGCAGGACATACCATCCGGCGGATTCATCTAGCGTACTAATCGAAGCGGGCGGTGCCTTAAGGGGAGAGCTCATGCCTATTTTATCGGCAACGTCCCGATTTTCATTAAGAAGGAGGACACCCGGAGGAGTTAAACCCGTGTATTTACTTTGCGTCGCAGAAAAAAGATCCGCCTAACCGTCAATTCACTACCGGTTCAATTAGTCCGCGAGTTCACCGATTTCGTCGTCTTCTTTAGGGACGTGGTACCGCGAATATTCTTCCATGAAAGAAATGGGGGACACTCCCGGCGCGTACCGAATTCGGTCCACGAAGAGGGTTCCGGCTAAATGGTCGAGCTCATGCTGAAATACCGTCGACAAAAAATCTTCCGCCACCAAAGTCTGGGCGTTCCCCTCCCGGTCAAGGTAATCGATCCTTATTTTCCGAGGGCGATAAACCAGTCCACGGATTTCGGGCACCGATAGACACCCTTCCCAGAACCCCTGCTCCTTCGTATCGAGTACGGTAATACGAGGATTAATAAAAACCGACAGGGGCATTTCGGTTAGCCCCTCGGTCGGCTCACCCTTCGGAATTTCGGCATACCGGGCATTCGCGTCACCATATTCGATAATCGCCACCGAAACGGACTCATGAATTTGCGGCGCCGCTAACCCAATTCCGCCATACTCTTCCATCGTATCGACCATGTCCTCGAGTAGGCGCTCAAACCATTCGGAACGAATTTCCTCACGGGTGAGTTCTCTCGATTTTTCTCGGAGTACGGGGTGCCCCATTCGGGCTACTTTTCGAATCGCCATGGCGACATCCTATAGAAAGTTTTCCGGTTTCGAAAGACACTGATCATCGATGAGCTTAAAACCCGAATCCCCACTCGAAATTTTTGCCTTTCGGCACGGTCAGACGGATTGGAATAAAGAAGGACGTATCCAAGGTCACCTCGACGTCCCGCTGAATGCCCAAGGCCACGAGGAAGCCGCTCGCCTTGGACTGGCGCTACGCCGTATCCCGTTTGGCGTCATCCTGAGTTCCGATCTTTCCCGCGCGGTTCGAACTTCCGAAATTCTACTCGCCCGTGCGGAGGCGGAAAGGTGGCACCCGATCGTACCGATTCTCCGGGACGAGCGGCTCCGCGAAGTTCACCTCGGCGCACTCCAGGGACTCACTCACGCGGAAATCCACGAAAAATTCGGCGCGGAGCTCTCCGGAAAACTCGGGCGAAAGATACTTTCTGACGAGGAGCTGCGAGACCTCGGCTCCGAGAGTATCGACGCTCTGCTCGCCCGAGTAATGGGCGCCATCCACGAAACGTCGCTCCGAGCAGAATTTAAAAGTGATCCAACTCTCGCGCTCGGCCTGTCGACCCACGGGGGAGTCTTACGTCGCCTTCTGCACTGGGCTGGAGGAATCGAACAAATTCGTTTCCCAATTCCCAACGCCGTGCTTTTCCGTTTTCATTACTCGCGGCAGAACCGAACCCTTCGCTTCGTTCCGGAGACGACGTACCTAACGATTAATTCCACCGACCGCTAAGCGCGTCGGAAACGATCGAGTTTTTCCCAGAAGACTTTTAAATCGTCCGACGAGTTGTAAAAATGGGGCGAAACTCGGATTCCGCAGTTCTGCCGATAATCGACGATCACCCCTTGGGAAACGAGGTGCTCGGTCGCTTCTTTAGCACCCGGAAAATCCAGACATACCATTCCGGACCGAGAGTCCGCGTCGCGTGGAGTGCGTACCGAAATTTTTCGTGCGTCGGCTTCCTCGATCACCTTTGCGGTCAGCATTTTCGAGTGCGAGCGAATTTTTTCCATTCCCACTTCGGCCACTCCCGAAATTCCTGCGTAGGCCGCGTAAAGCGCCGGAATGGCGGGAGTCCCCGCCATAAAACGCATAATGCCTTCGGCCGGTTGAAATTTCTGGGAGGGTTCGTATTCAAACGGATTCGCGATTCCAAACCAGCCGGTAAACTTAGGCGCGAGGTTCAAAACTAATTCCTTCCGGACATAAAGGAAACCGGCGCCCGGGCCGCCGCACAGCCATTTATGGGAACCCCCTACGTAAAAATCGACCCCGAGACTCACGAAATCGATCGGCACGATACCGACTGCCTGATAGCCATCGCCGAGTAAATAGGCACCGACTTCGCGAGTTTTCGCCGAAAGACGGGCTAAATCCTGGATCGCGCCGCTCCGGAAGTAAACGTGGCTCGTCGGAACGAGGAGCGTTTCCTCGTCAATCGCTTCAACCAGTCGAGCGGTGTCGATCGTGATGCCATCGTCAGATGGGACCGTAACGATTCGCGCTCCGACCATTTCTGCCCACCCCTGCCAGAACGGATAGCTCGTAATAAACTCTAGAGAAGTGAGGATGATCTTATTCTTCGGCTTGCCGGACTTCGTTTTCCCTTTCCAGTCGAGCGAAGACGCCACCGCCGCGAATCCCCGGGTGACGTTTTCCATGGGCACGATCGTATCGCGCGGAGCATGAAATAAATCGGAAAGCATGTTTCCAAAATTCGAAATCATTTTCCACCACGGACCATCCCAAACGAGGATGCCGTCGAACGCCCATTCTCGGTAATACTGTCGAAGCGATTCTTCGCTCGCCTTCGGCACGGCGCCCAGAGAATGACTCGCAAGGTAAGTTTTACGTTCGAGGATGGGAAATCGTTCTCGGAGATACATCGAATTACTCCTAAAAATATTCGGCGATTAAATGCGTTCGAGCAGTCCGCGCACTTCCCAGAGGTAAGGAAATGCTTTTTTCGCACCCTGGGCGCGCAAGTATTCCACACCACTCGACCCCCCGGTCCCCTTTTTAAATCCGATTACCCGTTCGACGACTCGAACGTGATGCTCGCGCCAGAGAGCCATTCCCTGGTCGAGATCTACGAGAGATTCGGCGAGGAGGTAAAGCGGAAGGTCACGCGATGGATACTGATAAATATTTTTAAGGCCTTCGAGAATCGCCGGACGGTTTTCGGGCGTATCCTTTTCGGGAACCTTAAAGCCGAGGGCGTTCGCGAGCGTGAGGAAGGAACTCGATAGATCCGGAGAGTCAAAACGCTTTCGGAGCTGGGCGACGACTTCGGGGCGATTTTGGAAATACTTAAAGTACATTTCCTCTTTCATTCCGCACATGAATTCAATTTCCCGGTGCTGGAGCGACTGAAATCCACTCGCGGGCATCAAGTTTTCTCGGAACTGAAGGAACTCGACCGGCGTCATCGTTTCCAGAATATGGATCTGCTGGACGAGGACCTTTTGGATTTCTACGACCCGCTTTACGAAATGGTGCGCCCGAAGGACTTCGCATTTCGCCATGTGTTCCATGGCGGTTTCGAGTTCGTGAATAATGAGCTTAAACCAGAGCTCGTAGGCCTGGTGGATAATGATGAAGAGAAGCTCATCGTGGTGGGCGGGCTTCGAGAGGGGCGACTGGAGAGCCGTGAGTTCCGCGACCTTCAGATAGTCGTTATAGGAGAGGTCTGTTTTTCCGTAAGTGTTCGGTGTTTTAGTCATTTTTTCATTCCCGCGAAAATTCCGTGGAGCGCGGCTCCGGAACTCGCTTCTATTTCTTTATGGAGAGAGTTCCCATGTGCATCGATCGTGACCACGACGGGGAACTTTTCAACCCGAAGCTTCCAGATGGCTTCGGGACTCCCGAATTTTTCGAGGCCGTAAACACCTTCGACTTCTTTTACGGCTTCGGCCAGGACCTGGGCGGCTCCGCCGACGGCGTGGAGATAGACGCAACCGAACTTCTCGCACGCGATTCGGGTTTTTTCACCCATGCCGCCTTTACCGATCACGAGACGTACCCCGAACTTTTCGATAATTCCGGCTTGGTAGGGTTCTTCACGAGTCGAAGTCGTCGGTCCCGCGGCCGTAACGGTATACCGCTTTCGATCTCCCTTCCCTTTTTCCATTACGACGGGCCCACAGTGGTAGATCGCGGAGTTTCGGAGGTCGACTTCCGCCTTCGGGGGTTCGTTTCCTTCGGCGAGCCATTTATGGACGGCGTCCCGCCCCGTATAGACGAGGCCGTAGATCTCCACCATATCCCCGACTTTAAGGGCGCGAATTTTATCTTCGGTGAAAGGTGCTTCGAGACGGATCATCGGAATCCTCTTTCGGTCAATAAAACCATTTTTCAATCTTACCGCGGGTGGAGACCTTCGCGCCCTGGCGCCGGTAGGCCCAGCACATATACGAGACGCTCACGAAAAAAGACGCCGGTACGCGATTTATGGCCGCGATTTTTGTTTTTAGTAAGGTCGTTTTTCCACCGAACCCCATCGGTCCAATACCGAGCGTATTTGCTTCGGTAGTCACCTCGTCTTCGAGTTTCGCCAGTGATGGTTCGGGCGAGCAGTCGTCCATCTTCCGGAGAAACTGTTCTTTCGAGATGAGGTATCCCGTCGCCCGGTCGCCACCGATCGTCACGCCGAGTATTCCGGGCCCGCATCCTTTTCCCTGCGCTTGCTGGACGGCATCGAGAATACATTTTTTCACGCCAACTAAATCACGACCGGCCCCAACCCGAGCATCGGGGAGCGAATACTGAGCTCCCACGTTTTCGCATCCGCCCCCCTTTAAAACGAGACGGATATCGAAAAAATCTTTCTTCCAAGGCTCGGCGTGGATCGTGGGTGCACCCGGGCCCACGTTCGTACCGTCGTTTTTTCCAGTAAGGGCGTCGACGGAGTTTTGCCGGAGGTATCCCTTTTTCGTCGCGGCGGTGACCGCTTTCCGGATGAGTTTCGAGAAAAGCGCATGGTCGATCTTCGCGGGGTAATGAACGAAGAAGAGGACGCTTCCCGTGTCTTGACAAAGGGGCTGCGATTTTTTCTTCGCGAGGCCGATATTTTCCGAAATGATTCCCATGGCGTATTTACCGCGAGAACCTTCCGCTTCTTCCGCTTTACCGGCTTCGAGCGCTCGCACTACGTCATCCGGAAGCTCCGTAGAGGTTTTACGGATGATTTCAATCAAGCTTTCCAGCAGAGTTTTTGCGAGTGCGGCTTTCATAAGTGGCCCGATCATAAGCCCGGGATCCTTCGAAATTCAAGCCGCGCGCGGCCCGGGCAGGAAATGGTTTCCGTTTATATTTTCAAAAAGGATGGTACCTAAACGCCATGACGCCCGAAACGACCTCCCTGTTCGTCGATCACGAAGTCATTCGCCTCACTCGCGAGGGTATTTTTCTCTCGAATGGGGAGGAGATCACCCACGAACGTACGGTCGAAGCCTATCACCGGTTTCTCGGGCGCGACGATGAGAGTTATTTTATTCAGATCGGGCGAGACTTTAAACGAATCGAAGTCGAGGACACGGCCTACTTCGTTCGGGCCGTACGATTCGAAGGAGTGGGAAGCGATGAGCACGTCACCCTTTCACTCCTGGGTGGAACGGAAGAACGCCTGGATCCGGCGACCCTGGCGTACCGAGACGGTCGCCTTTCCTGCGAAGTGAGAGCCCATCTGAATCAGAGTCGGAGGGAGCGAGCACTCTTCCTCAGGGCTGCCCACACCGAATTCCTTCTCCGAGTGCTCGAAGAGGGCGATCACTATATCCTTTCCCTGGGCGGGAAAAAATTCACGATCCAAGAAAAGTAAACGTCGAGCTACCCGTGGCCGCCCATCAGGAATTCTTCGCCGAGATACCGAGTATCCCGATTCGAAACACTTTCCTCGAAGAACCGATGCGCTTCGGCCCAAAGTTCGTTCCCTTCGGGTATTGAAAATACTTTTTTCCGAAATTCTCCCGAGCCCGGAAATCCGGCCGAGTACCAAGCCAGGAACTTCCGCGCGTGAATCATCGATCCCCGGTCTGGATAAGTTTCTTCGAGAAGCTTTCGCTGGGTAGCGATCATTTTTAGATAGTCCGCCGCACCCGGTACCGCGTATTCCTCGCCGCGAAGTTTTTTTGCCGACTGATCAAAAATAAAAGGGTTACGAAGAGCGCCGCGCCCGATGAGTACGGCATCGACGCCGTAGGTTCGG
>JANXTV010000271.1 GCA_025352185.1 Oligoflexia bacterium | reverse complement strand
AGTAGACCTTTGCGTCGGATTTCCAGCGATGAACGTCACCCGTGAATACCGTGCGGTATCCGTATACGCCGTTCAATATAATGGTAAATTCGTGCTGCGCTTTAACGATAACGGCGGCATCGGTGGAAACTGGGACCGCGTAGACCTCGCCGTAGCCTGGGGGTGCATTGGTGACTTTTGCGTGAATGACCGAGTTTATAATCGCACGAATGCGCGTGAAGCGACGATCGTGGCGATTCAGAATAATTCGAGCGGATACGCCGAACGGTTCGTCCTGAATTTCGGCGGGGCCGTCGGTGGAAACTGGCAAGGAACGGATCTCGTACTCCTCACGCGTGGGGCCCCGACTTATCCCCCGACTCCGACCTACTGTCCGGCGGGAACGCATTACGACCCCCGTTCGCAGATGTGCGTCCGGGATTATCCCCCACCGCCTCCGCCTCCACCGTACTGTCCACCGGGAACGCACTACGATCCCCGCATCGGACGTTGCGTAGCGAACCCTCCTCCTCCGCCCCGGAACTGGTCCTGCACGATTACGAGATCGACCCGAATCTTCACCGGTCGAGGACCGACCCGCGGAGCCGCGACTTCCGGAGCTCTTCAGCAGTGCGCGGCCGCAAGCATGGGCTACGTTTGCCGGGCGAGCGAAGCGGTCTGTTCACAGTACTAACTTGCGGACCCGGGTTCCGGCGCTGCCCCTAATAAATAATTTCCCCCGATCGGTGATTCACCGGTCGGGGTTTTATTTGCCTTTCGCGAGCATCGACTTGGCGTAGTCGAGTAAAAGCTCGCTGCGTTTCATAATTCGAGCAGAGTAGACTGAGAGTTCACGCGTTGAAAGATTTGGCACATTCGCCTGGAGATAGTCCTGAATCGTTTTTTGATTTGATGTTTCGAGTTTTTGAATCAGATTTTTTCCTTCGGTACCCTTAAAAAACTCGACGACATCAGCGTCGCTATAGTGGTTCCGAAGTGCGAACGAAAGGTATTCATCAGGTCGTCCGTCGGGTGTCAGTTTCTCTATCTTCACGGACTTTAAATTATCGAGACGTTTTTCGACGGTGTATCCAGGTTTTCGGGCGCCATTATCGAACGCTTTATTGTAGTGGGCTTCACCATTTGCGAAGGTTTTCCCGTTATCCATGGTGACTAAAGTCCCGTCCGGATTCACGAGAAAGTTTTCGAGCGAACGATCCCCCTGGTCGATTATCGAGTCGAATAAATCCGCCTTTACGGCAGATTGCTTATTGAGCGTTCCTCCCGCTGCGATAAACTCGTCGCCGCCGAGCGCTCCTGGGTGAATGAGCTGAAAGGAACCATCGGTCATTCCTTTATGGCCAACGTAAATGTACACGTTGTCACCGACCGTCTTAGGAGTTGATCCGAAAGCGTAAAACTCATCTACGGCGGATGATACGATTTCATTTTTTGCATTAACGGAGATTCGGGCGTCTCGCATCGGTTGGAATTTCGCATCGGGCTTATAGATACCCACCATCCCGTTATCGAGCTCAACAATATACGCTTTACTTTGCCCGCCTCCTTTAATCGGATGTATTGCTTTAATTTCTGAAGATTTTACCGCGGACTCCACTTCCCTTTGGGTCATTTTCAAGAATTTCGCGTTCGTATCCGCGGGTAACGATTTTACTTGGGTGATTTTCCATTCTTTAAACGGTGCGCCTTTTCCGCGCAGGGGATTATCGATCGTAGGTTTTATCGGAAGTGGATCACCATTACTCACCGGCAAATCCTTCGCCGCAGAAATTTTATTCTCGGTGACGGTCCGCGATGGAATTTCCGTTTCCATGCTTAATTTCGGAGTGAGCGCCTGCTTTTCGAGTTTCTCGACTTCGATCTGGATGTTTGCTACCAGGCGGTCGCCATTCACTTCGATCCGACCGACGTTGTCGATTTCCCGAGCCGTCACCGCGGCTGCGCGGTTCAGCACTCCGACCCACTCGAGGGGAAGGAGACCGAGGGTAATGATCGCCGTCCATTTCTGGGATTGGTAATTACTCCAGGCTTTATCGCTCTGCTTTAAAATCCAGTCGTCGCCGCCGAGTCCGATCGCGTTCCTGCGAAGTTCTTCGGCAAGATCTTTCGACTCGATCGCTTTATCGATCTGATCGACTCCGTAAGTACCGCCCACGAGTGTACCGGCGGCGAGCGCGCCGTAGGAAAGAAGGGAGCCTGCCTCGACGAGTGCAATCGGACCGAGAATGAGGGCCGAAAAACCGATTCCCCACATGGCCATGAGTTCGTGTTCCTGGTCGTTGATATCTTTCCGGGAAATCTTTTCGACAAGCTTACAGGTATAGTCACTCCCGTCGACGGAGTTTCGCATGAGCGCCTCCCCGAATGTTTTCGGTGAGAGCATGAGGAGGTCGGCGTTTTGATCGTCCAGTTCGGTCAGGGCCCGAGCGGGGTTTGCCTTATCCTCGAGCTCTTTTCGGAGCCCATCCGTATCGGACAGCGCCGCTTTTACCGCGGCGGTAACGACGGCTTCATCATCGCTCGCGGACTTTGGATCACATTTTAAATTTATGTTTCCGGGCTGATTTTCGGTGAGCTCCGTCATTTTTTTTGTCAGAATCAGGAGGTTATCTCCACCTTGCTTCACCATTCGGGCGAGAATCGTTCGGCGCCGATTATGGAGAGCGTCACTCACGGCCGTCGCCCGGAAACCGGCTTGTTCAATCTGTGCGTTATGCAGGGAGCCCTTCGGGTTACCGTAAGCCTTCACTTCGGCCGTTTTAATCTCGGCATCGAATGGATAATTCTCGGCGCGGAGGGAATCGCAGAGACTCTTTCGTACGGCTGACGCATTCGTCGGGGCGGTCATCCCGATCGACTCATCATGCGCGGCCTCCCGGCGTAACCGAGTGAGGACTCGGCCCCGCTG
>JANXTV010000255.1 GCA_025352185.1 Oligoflexia bacterium | reverse complement strand
CCGAACCTTTCGCTCGTAACGTCAGGAATCCGGGAAATGTCCGCCATCCAAGCGAAAATCGCAGGAATTAAAGACCCCTCGAGCACGATCGCCGGAAGACTCCTTTCGTGCGCGTTCGGAGTAAACTCCGCGATTCGCCTGGCGAGCCTAGTGCTCCCATTTGATCTCGAGTCCTTCCTCCGCGTCCACTTCACGAAGGTCGATGGCCAGATGCACCTCGGGATCGATGAAATGATCGAGGCGGGAAAAAAACTCGGACTCACCACCGCGAGCCTGAAGCTCCTCCGTGGGCGAAAGCCTTCGTAAGAAGGCGTGAGAAAATAAAATTTTATGAAAAAATACCAAGTCGTTCTTTTCCTGGATGCCCTCGCTCTAATCAGTTTTGGAGTCGCTTTCTTTGTTTCACCCCACGGGATGACCGGTACCTTCGGCATCACTTTATCGGGGACGGATGCCGTAGCGGATGTTTGCGCAGTTTATGGCGGATTAGAACTGGGACTAGGCGTCTTCTTGCTCTGGTGCGCTTGGAAGTCTCAGGCCATTAAGCCGGGGCTCGTTGCCGGCACCCTATGTCTCTGCGGTTTTTTTCTCGGACGTCTCGTGGGGATCGCGACTGAAGGACACCCGAGCGGCGCTACGTACCAACTACTTTCTCTCGATGCACTGGGCGCATTTCTGAATACCGGATTCTTAGTTCATTACTTGCGTCGCGGCGCATAACACGTCAAATTTTCGACCCCCCTCGCCTTGCTTTTCGAGCCTCCTTTGTTACCTTCGAAGCTTAGAACGCAGTGCACTCGACCGATCGTTTTAGTGGGGGAATTTAGATGCGCGTTAAGCGACTAGAAGTACAGGGTTTTAAGTCTTTTAAAGACAAGACGGTCATCCATTTCGACCACTCGATTACGGGGATTGTCGGACCGAATGGATGCGGAAAATCGAATATCGTCGACGCCTTCTTCTGGGTCATGGGGGAACAATCCCATAAACACATCCGCGCCGGCGGGTCGGAAGACCTGATTTTTAACGGATCCTCCCGCTATGCACCCGTGGGTTACGCCGAAGCGACCCTCGTCCTCGAAACCGATTTCGTCGATACCGAAAACGCACCTGCGGGAGCGTCGGTGAAGGACCTCCCCCTCCACCTGCGGACGAAAGAAATCGCCGTCACCCGTAAAGTCTACCGCACCGGCGAAGGGGAATATTTCATTAACGGCGTCCAAGCCCGCCTGAAAGATATCCACGAACTGTTCATGGATACCGGCGTCGGCGCGAAAGGTTATTCGATCATCGCCCAGGGCGAGATCCAAAAAATCGTTAACGCGAAACCCGAAGATCGCCGCCTCCTGATCGAAGAAGCCGCCGGTATCGCTAAGTATAAAGCGCGTAAAAAAGAATCGCTTCGAAAAATGGAAGCCGCGCACTTAAACCTCGCGCGCTTGAACGACGTCGTTTCCGAAATCGAACGCTCCCTAAACTCGCTCGAGCGTCAGGCCGGAAAAGCGTCTCAGTATAAAAAGTTTAAAGAAGAACTCCTCGATAAAGAAATGACCTGGGGACGCCGGAAGAACCGCGTCCTCCGTATGCGTCTCGATGAACTGAAGTCGAAACGTGAGGTTCTTGAACAAGACCTCTCCGGACTGAAAGCCGAACTTTCGACGGCAGAACTTTCGATCGAATCCGACCGCATCGAGCAGCTCACCCTCTCGAAGTCGACCGAAGAACTCCAGATGCAGATCACCGATAAATCGGGAGATCTCACGCGCGCCCAGAGCGCACTCGATCTCTCCCGTCGCCGTCAGTCCGATCTCGCGAACCAAATCGAAATGCTCACCTCCGAGCGTTCGGATCTCGAAATCTCGATTGCGACCGAAAAAGAGAAAATCACCGGACTCACCTCCGAGAACGATAATGCGGCGGCAGAATTCGACGCCGCCTCGGCCCGCGTTTCCGAGCAAGATGAAATCGCACGCGAACTTCGTACGAATACCGACGATGCTCGTCGAAACCTGGATGGCGCGAAACGCGACTTAATGAATGGAATCGCGAAAGCGAGTGACCTCACGTCCCGCATCGCGGCCCTCGAATCGAAAATTGAATCGGCTGGGTCCCAGATCGAACGCCTCGTTTCACAATCTTCGCTTCTCGCCGAAAGAGCCGAAGCGGCCCGCGCTGAACTCGAGACGGTAAAAACCACGTCCGATTCGACGCTCGCTGCGAAAGCAAGACTGCAGTCGGAAGCCCGTGATTCGGCAAGCACCGTCGAATCGAAAGAGCGCGAACTTCGTGTCGTTCGTTCGGAACTGGAAAATGCGAACCGCGTTCTCGTGAAACAGCGCTCGAAGCTCCAATCTTTAGAAGAACTCACCGCCGCGCTAGAAGGTTACGGCGACGGACCCCGTTCCGTGCTCGACTGGGCGAAAGAAAATGGCCGAGACTCCGCACTTCGGGCGCTGGCGGAAGGACTCGATATTGATGTCGGGTTTGAAGCGGCACTCGAAGGTTTTCTCGAGGGAAAACTCGAGACATTAGTGACCGAAGATGCCGCGACCGCTATCGAAGCGCTTCGCTCGCTCGCCTCCGTTTCGAAGGGACGCGCCGGAATTCTCGTCGCAAATTCGATTTCGGGTACGCCGTCGGTAAATTTAGCGTCCGTTAAGAACACCCTGACATCGGCTGGTTTCTCCGTACTGGGCTCCCTTTCGACTTTCGTGAAAGCGAACTCGAAACTCGTCGGAAATACTTCTCGGGCCGCGATTTCGATGCTCGATTCCGCGCTCATCGTCGAATCGATGGATGCGCTTCCCGCATTCCTCGCCTCCTCGAATGCCGTTAACCTAGCGGGTTTCGCGATCGTCGCAAAAGATGGATGCACCCTCGATAGCGACGGAGTTCTGCGCGGCGGATCCCTTCAGAATGACCGTTCGGCTTCCGTCCTCGGACGAAAAAAGGCGATCGAAGCCCTCGTTCTTGAAGTCGCGACGCTCGAGGCTTCGCACGCCGCGACCGAATCGCAGGTAAATCTTCTTACCGAGTCCCTCGACACGGAGAAAGCTCGCCTGGCCGCGACCCGCGTCGAACTCCAATCTGCCGAAATCGAAGCGGCAAAACTCAGTCGCGACGTCGAGAGTGCCCATCGTCAGGCAAAAGACCTCGAGTCCCAGTCCGAAGCAATCGCATCCGAATTAGACGAAATTCGCTCCGCAAGTACCGAAGCCCAGAGTGAAAAAGAGTCATCGGCGATCGAAATGTCTTCGATTACCGAGAACCGTTCGTCACTTGAGGAACGCATTCAGCTCGGCGAGGAAACCCTCACCGAACTCGAATCGAAACTCCGCGAAGAAGAAGCGGCTCTCCAGGTCCTCCGAATTCAGGAAGCCGGACTGAAGGAACGCGCCGGATCGATCCGCCGCGAACTCGAAGCAGGACTAAAACTGATCAGCGACCGCGAACGGCGCATCAGTGACGTCGCTCGGAGTCTCGAACGGGTGACCGCCGAGAATGAAGAGCATACGGGTGGAGACGAAGAGTTTATCGTTAAAATCGAGGCCCTCACCCTCGAACTCGCAGCCCGCCGAGAAGAACTCGCCGGCATGAAGGATCGCCTCGAGATTGTTTCGGCGAAAGTGAACGGCGCCCTCGATCGTATGAAGGAACTTCATAACGAAGGTGACGGAAAAACTTCGGCCGTAAACCAGTATGCGCTCGATATCGAACGCCTGACGGGCGACCTCTCCCACCTCATTCAGAACCTCGAAGAAAAATACGGGCCGGGATGTATCGATCTCCCGTCGATTTCTCCGATCCAAGAAGAAATGAACGACCCGGTCGTGACGGTCGAAATGTCCTCTGAAGAAGAGCAAATCCTCGGAGAAGAAGTCGAACGACTCCGGGAAAAAATTCGTCGCCTCGGGGACGTAAACCCGACCGCAGTAGAAGAGTACGAAGAGAAGAAGAAGCGTTTTGATTACCTCGCTTCGGAACGATCCGACCTTCTGAAATCGATCGAAGACTTAAACGAAGCGATCGAACACATTAATAAAACCTCGGAAGAACGTTTCCAAAAAGCTTTCGAAGCGATTCGCGACCGATTTGAACGGCTCTTTCCGATCATCTTCGGCGGTGGCCAAGCGAAGCTCTCGCTCGTGTTCCCCGAGGGATCAACGGATATCCTCGAGGCGGGAATCGATATTCTTGCCCAGCCTCCCGGAAAAAAGGTCGTGAATATCGGACTCCTCTCCGGAGGAGAAAAGGCACTCACCGCGGTCTCGCTGATTTTCGCGATCTTCATGGTTAAGCCTTCGCCGTTCTGTATTCTCGACGAGGTGGATGCCCCGCTCGACGATGCGAACATCGGGAAGTTTAATGCGCTCCTTCGCGAAATGTCGGCGAAATCCCAGTTCATTATCATCACTCACAATAAGAAGACGATGGAACTGAACGACACGCTCTACGGAGTGACGATGGAAGAACCGGGCGTTTCGAAGATGGTTTCCATCGAACTTCACTAGTCCACGGAATTAACGCAATCGGTCTTCCGGGTAGAGAAAACAAATAGAATCGTCGAGTCTTTTCAAAGACTTAACGCGAAGCAGCTTTTGCTTCCCGCTCTTTCGCGCCGTACACTCATGGCATGGAACCTCCGAGTAAACGTACCCTGGCCCGCGCTCGTCGCGTCGCCTTCTTTACCGCCCTCTCCTTGTTAACCGTCCAACTTTTTACGGAACAAACGATCGCGAAGGAGAAAGCGAAAGCACCCCCGAAAAAAGCGGCGCCCACCGTCCAAACCTTTCCGGCCGTCGCGCCCCTGCCCGTTTCGAACCTGCCCGAGGAACTCGTGGCGATCGAAAAGAAGTACCTCGAGGCGAAAACCCTTGAAGCGGACTTTACTCAGAAGGACGACGTGAAACTCACCGGCTCGAAAAAGGAATCGAGCGGGGTCCTCATGATTCGGCACCCGAATCAGTTTCGCTGGGAGACTTTAAAACCGGATAAAAATCTGCTGGTTTCCGATGGGCGCATGTTCTGGTTCTACACTCCCCCGTTTGAGGCGGGCGAGCGCGGCCAGGTCATCGAACGAAAGACTACCGAAGTGCAGTCCGAACTCGCCAACGCCCTCCTCTCCGGGGCTTTCTCTAAGATTCGTGGGCTCGAGGTAAAGAAACTCGCCGCAAATCGTTTTAAGCTCATTCCGTCGAACGGAGTTGCCGGCACGGTAAAGAGTGCCGAGATCGAAATCGATGTGAAAAAGAGCCCACGAATCTTAGAGAAAGCCCCGGAGAGGAGGGCGTTGGCGAGTTCGGACTGCA
>JANXTV010000252.1 GCA_025352185.1 Oligoflexia bacterium | reverse complement strand
GCGCGCTCCTGCCGACCGGCATGTTTTCGAAAGCCGGACTTCGTTATGCCGCCAAAAGGGATTTCGAACGCTTTAATGCGCGTAATAAGGATGCCATCGCGGCGAGCGGTGCGCGGGCCTTTCATCCGGATAAGTATGATTTTCTAAATATTAAAGTCAGTAATGAAGTGGCCCAGAACCTCTTTACGGACGCGAATACGAATAAGAAATTTAATCTACGCCACGTCCGGGACGAACAGGGGCGCTACAGCCAGGTTGAAGTTTTCATGAATTCCTTCGAAAAGCAGAAGGCTGAATTCGCAGCCATATCCGAGCCAAACTCTAAAGAAGAGTACATGAAGATGATTCAATTCTCGGGTATCCGGGAAGCGATGTCGAATCGGTGGGCGATTCGTCGAATGGCAAACGCGGCGATCAACGAAGTGAAGATCACCCACGGGATGTACGACGAACGAAAGCCCGTAAAGCTCGATTTCTCAAAAATTAAAATGGAGCCCCCGAAACTCGGAAAAGACGGGAAGGCGCTTCCCCCGGAAAAGTTTGAGTTGGACCCGAATTTTGCCTTCCATATGTCGGAAGACGAGCGACGCTACGTATCGCTTTCGTTAAAAGACGAGTCGATTAATGCGTGCGCGGAGGATCTCGTTTCCTTTCGCCTCCCGAGACGCGGGAGTGTGAACGATCTCGACGCTTATTCTGACCTCTGGCAGGAAGATCGTCATACCGATCTCATGGAACTCGGCCGGGACGCCGCGATTAAGGCGACGATCGATAAGCCGCTCCTCAGCGATGACGAGTACGCGGAACTCTTCGCGGCCTACGTCTACGAATATGCTGACTTTCAGACGGATACGCTCCCCGCCTATAAGGTAGTTCCCGCAGGGAAGACCGAGGCCGAAGCGACGATCGATTCGAAGGCGCTCATTTCGGATTTAAAGACGATGTTCTCTAAGGCCCTTCGGGGACGCGAAGAGGCACGCTGGTCGCGCGATCCCATGATCGAAGAAGCGGCGGCTCCGAAAGATAGCGACTACAGTCGATTTAACGCTTACGAAGCGTTCCACGCGTCTAATCTTCCGGCCGATGATTTATCAATGACGGCGGTTTCGCTGAGATACGCGGACCGGGCGTTCGAACTCCGAAAGCTTTACCTCATTTCTTCGCTGTGGAAAGCCGCGCACGAATATACAAAAACGATCGATATTCCGAAGACGAATATGTATTCGGACAGCGACGCGACCGAGGCGTCGACCGTCGTTCAACATTATCCCGAAACGAATTTGCCGGCCTCCATGCAACGGGCGGCCCAAACCGTCGAAGAATACATGGCGCCGCGTGAGCACGAGTGGAAAATCGCCCAAGCGAAGCACATCTACTCCGCCCTTCAGGAAAAACTCGGTCTCGATATTCCGACGTCGAATGGAAAGCCGGCCGGCATCGGGTATCAATGGACGACGGACCAAAAACGGTACGATCTCTATTCATCCGCACTCATGCCGGTGGCGGCCATCGGTGCTCGAGGAGTGATCATCCGTAAACAGGCGGAGAAAATTCAGAAGGCTCTCGAAGACGAAGTGCAGGCGCACTGGCATCGGGGAACTCCCGCGACGGAATATTCCGGACCGGGACAGCCCTATTACGCGTTTCCCGAGCCGAAGGACCCAAAAGATCCGAAAGAATATACCGGGTTCGCGCCCTACCGAACTCTCGCGCGCGAGAAGGGGATGACCGACCTGATTCTTCCCGAAACTCCCGACCAACTCGCGAGTTTTTTCAGAAAGAAAATCGACGTCGTCTTAAGCGCAAGTAATAAGGGGACAAATTACGTCGAACCGAGTCGGACTTCGAAGATCGCCAGTAACCCCGTCGTCATGCGTGGAATCGATAAACTTTTCGGCGAGATGGCGACTGCGCTCCAAAAATCGGATCCGGGGGGAACACCGAATGAAGCCCCGAAATGCCAAACGAAACTGGTTTCTGCGGGTAAGGTAAAATCCCGAAAGAAAGATCGAAAAGTTGCGAGCGGTGAAGGTAAGGATCTTACCCCGGAAGAATGCTCGAATCCGGCGAATAAGGAAGCGGAGGCAAAGCGCGACGCGCTGGAAGCGGTCATCATTCCGTCGGCGAAGAAAGCCTACGCCGAATTCATTAAGGCACTCGCCGAACCCGGTAAGTACGTGGATCCGGTCCGCGCGGCGAAAAAGCTCGAGGAAAATAAGAAGGGTCTGGAAAAATTTTCGGCTGATTTTCAAAAGAACATGCCCCGCGCGGTCCAGGATAATCTTTCGATTCGTAACGTGAATCCTAATATTCTCCGGCTTCAAGAGGAAGAAAAACGTCGATTCGACGCTTCGCCCGAAGAAGTAAAGAAACGAACGGATCAGGCCGTGGCCGACGCGAAAGCGAAAAAAGATTACGAGGCGGCCGAGAAGCAGAAGGCGGCCGATAAGATTACGAAGGGTTACTTCCGTCCGGGCCGAGATAAATCACTCGATGTCACGGGCGGAGAACTTTATTTAGCGAGCGAAGCCGAGCGAAAGGAAGCGCGCGCCCTTTACCGCGAAGCGCTGGCTATTCTCGGCATCGCGGAAGAGGCGACGGCCGGTGTGGTCGGTGAAGAAGCAAACTGGGGATTTCGTCGTCAGGGGAATCACTACATTCCGAACTGGATCGTCGATTGGGTGGGGACCGAACACATCCTAAAGGAGAAGCAACCAAAGGTCCGCCTCCTCGAGCGAATGGTGGGTACCGTTTCCGATCAGCTCGCGATGGGGAAGGTCCTCGTTCAGGAATCGATCGCGCGTGGGCCGATTCTCCAGCTCCAGGCGACCGGCAACTGGAAAAAAACCGAAAAAGATGTCCCTATCCTTCTCGAAAAATTAGCCGGAGCATTTAGCTTAAAGAACCAGTGGGGCGACGGGAGTGGCTACCAAGTTCTCTTTAAGCGGACGCTTGCGGCGGCCGCGAAAAATGACGTGGGGAAGATCGAGCTCTTTTGCCGCGCCGATTTAAAGAATTACCATCATAACGATGATTTCACGACGATGTATAAGTCGCTGTCCGGAATTCGCGGAATGTACGCGACCGATGAGAAGTATAAAGCTTGGGACGAGGAGATTCGGAAGAGTTCCCGGTCCTGGGGCGAGCAGATTCTCGAAGACTATATTGATCCGCACCAGACTTTCCTCATGGTTGCGATGATCGTGCTCGGAATCGCGCAGATCGCGTTTACGCTCGGGGCCGGAACGCCGGCCGTCGCCGTCGAACTCGCGGCCATGACGGGTCTTTCTAGCGTCGCCGCCACCGCGACGACGTTAACCGTCGAAATCGCATTTCGGAAAATCGGGATGTGGGTCGGGAACTTTATCTGTCTCCAAGGGGTGGGTAACTTCGGCGCAATCTCGTTCATCTTTTATACCCAGTCCGCGCTGATGGGTTACACCTATTTCTATAAACTCCCTCCTCAGATGGGTTTCACCTCTCAGCTCGCGAACTCCCGAATTCAGAATATGAAAGAAGGTCGGCTCGCCGGCGTCTCGATGGTCGACCGGGAGCGGATGCACCAGCAGATCGAAGAACTGAACGGCGGGCGGATCGGCGCGATCATGGCCGGGGTCGGAGAAATCGCGCAATTCGGAATCTTTTCTTATCCCGGCATCCTGCGGACCTTCGGCGTTACGGCTCGGAAGGCAGTCATGCGCACGTTCGCGCGGACCGCGGATAAAACGGTCCTCGATGCGGTAGTATCGAAATCGCTCAGCGACTCGGTGCGGACGGCCATGAAGGAAAAACGCGGATTTGTCGCGGGCCTCGAAGACTGGTGGAAAGCGACCGGCCGAGTAGCGATCGCGAAACTCGGTAGGGTCGTCGTCGTGAAGGGTACGACCGAAACGCGAGTGGCGCTCCGAGAGGCGCTGATCACGCGCTTGGCGAATGGATGGCTATCGGATCCAGTTAAACTCAAGGAATTTTATACGCTCCTGCGTAAAGAGCGAGTCGAGGAACTCATGCGTCTCTTCGATGCGGCAGACGAACAAACGGGTCGGGCGCTCGCGAAGCAACTCGCCGAGAAACCGCTGACCGATCTTTTTGAGGTTGAGAACGAAGGGCGTCGTCTCGCCGAGGAAGTCATCGCGAAGGCGAAAGCCGATGGCGAAGACCAGGCCTTTACTCTCGTCTACCGCCAGGAAAAGGAAGCGGAACTCATCGCCCAAGTAAAGAACGATGAGCTCGGAAAATCGAGCTGGAGTCAGCGCCGTCTCGAAGCGTCGGCGGCGGCAAAACGCGCGAAGGCGGAGACGGCGGCCGCGGATATCGCGGTCCTCGATAAGTACCTAGAAAATCTCGAAAAGATTCCGCAACTGCCGGGAAAACCTGGAACCTTACCATTTCTCCAAAGCTTAAGTGATTCCGATATCGCGCTCCACCAAGTTTATTTTGATAAAAAATTCTTTTTCTTCGAAAAAAGTCCCGCGTTCCGGGGCGCGTTTAATAAGGCGGCGCGGAAGAAGATTCGCGAAGCGATTAAGGACTATAAGTACCTCTCCGAGGACTGGGAAAAAGTAGCGAACGTGCGCGCGAAAGCGATTGCCCGCCTCTATCACGAAGGTTCCGTCGGACTCTTTATCGACCCGAAGACTGGGGAGTTCGATAAGCTCTATGTGAAAGATTTCGAGGAGAATCCCGAAGAATACGTCGTGAATACGATTCGGATTCGTTCGAAAAAAGCTCCGAAGAGCATCGGGGAGCTTGGGGAAATCGAAGCGAAGAAGCGAACGGAAGAAGAAATCGATAAAGCGCTCCGGGCCGATAAGGTTTACCGGGATGCGCGGAAATTACCGCCGGCGACCGAGGCGGAGCGTAAAGCAATCGCGAATAAAACACGCGTCGATTACGCCGTAAGGCACACGGTTTCGGAAGATGCTTTCCAGAGGAAGCAAGCGAAGCGGCCGAAGGCGACTCCGGAAGAGCGAATGCGGCTCGAGAGCTATGTCCGGTACTCCGTGCAGCAGCAAATCCAGGCCGAGGAAACGAAGGCGCTTAAGAAGGTCGAGCGGGCCGTAAAGCGGGCGGACGAGAAGGCCCAGCAGTCGGCGCCGCCCAAGGCCGCGAAAATAAGCGCTCCGAAGAAGCGCAAGCCGACTTCGGAAGAGGTTTCGCCGGAGGAAGTTCCTCCCGAGGGCGCACCCAGCTACGGCGTTCCACTGAATCCCGACGATTTTTAGTCTTTGAAGCCCTTATCGCAACTTCGTACCGTCCGGGGTTCGACCGAGAACGTCCATTCTTTATTCTTTACGGAAAAGTCCATCGGGTAGGCGGCCGTTCCGGTCGGACCCCGGGTTAGCGTGATTAGCGGGAACAGGTGAACCCACCACGGAGCCGCCTTTTGCGTCTTCGTGATAAACGCGGTCTTCTGCGTCCGAGAGTTCACGAGTTGGATGTAGGTCTTTCCGTCCCAGTTTTCTTTATAGAAATAGGGAATGTGATCGGCGACCACTCCGCCGATCGGCTGGACGGTGGCGCCCGCGTGGTAAATGTGACTCTTGGTATCCGCGATCCCGGCCCCGAGTTGTACGCCGAGGCTGGTATAACTGACGCTCGCATTTACGGTGACGGCGCGGGAGTAGGTGTAATCAAAACTGGCAAAACCAATTTCCGAGGCCTTAAGGCAGTTTTCCCGCTGGACCGGTAGTTCGTAAATCCGTTCCTTCGTTTCGCCCACATCGTAGAAGGTGACGTACCGGTAGTAATCGTATCCCGAACCGTAAAAATGAAGCCTAAACGCGGGACCGAAGAGGACTCCGCTTCGGTGTTTCCCACCGATGGGCTCGATTGCGGGGATGATCATCGAGGGAAATGGATTTTCGTCGCTCATCCGGAGCGCTTCCTGTTTTTGGAAATCGAGTAGCTCTTTTTTCCGGTCCACGTTCGACTCACGGTAGGTCAGGCTGCGGTCAGCCGGAAGATCCAGGCTCGGTGGTGCTGAACCAAATGCGTTCGACGGATACCCCCCGGTATCCGCGTTCGCGAGAACGGGAGCGAAACTGAGCAGCAGAAAAGTGGTCCGCTGGTAGACTCTCGATTTCATAATGACCCCTTCAGGACAATAACGACTTCCCCACGAAGCCGACTTAACGCAGTGAGTAATATGAGGGTATGCGCGCTGTGTCAATTTCTTTTCGAGTATTTTCTAAGCCTATTTTAAACCCATGAAATAACGAGGGTTTTAAGAACGCCAAGCGACTGACGAATCGTTCTGGAAGGCCTCCGAGTTATCCAGGACCACCATTTGCGTTCGCCTCGCGGTCCATGGCAGAATTTCAGGTACCCAGGGTTTCCAAGGATTGGAAGTCCCGGATTTTTGACCAAGACCTCTCAAGGAAGGGAGTATCGCTAATGGCACGTACACGCGCCGCGCTTCTTACGGAATGTAGAAAGCGCCTTCTGAAGACCAAGCAAGATCTCATGAACGGACTGCAGGCTTCTCGGAGTGACATCGAAGTCATGACCGGGGGAGATGAAGCGGATCAAGCCGCTGATTTCCAGCAAAAGGCTGCCGCACTCGCGATGCGAGAATCTTCGCTCCGCCAAATCCGCGAAATCGACGCGGCCATGGGACGAATCGAAAACGATACCTACGGCGTCTGCGAAGAAACCGAAGAGCCGATTGAAGAGGAACGCCTCCTCGCGCTTCCGTGGACTCGCCTCAGCGTCGAAGGTGCGGAAA
>JANXTV010000221.1 GCA_025352185.1 Oligoflexia bacterium | reverse complement strand
GGGCTTCGAGGGCGGCAATCTTCCGATTCATTGCCTCCTTCGACATTTTCGAAGCACGTTGTTCGGCACGGACACGTTTAATTTGGTCCGCAAGACGATCTTGAATACCTTCGATTTTCTCGTTGTTCTCTTTAATGACTGCTTCTTTTTTCTCGATGTCCGTATTCAGACCGCGAATCTCGCCATCCTTTTCGGTGATGTCGAAATCCTTCTTGGCGATCAGGAAGTCACGTTGCTTCAACTGACGCTTAGAAAGCATGTTCACGTTCACGATATTGCGAATCATCTGCTGATACTTGTTCAAAGCCGTCTCTTTTTGGGCCAGCTGGCGCGACTTTTCGATGAGATCTTTTTTCTCTTCGTTCGACTCATCCTGAAGCAGCGATAGCTTATCCATGAGCACTTTATATTGGGCTTGCTCGTCGTCGGTCGACTGTTCGACCGTTTCGTCTCGAAGCGCATTATAGATGCGGATCTGGTTCTTTAAGTCTTGGGCTTCCTTCGCCAGCACCTGGTACTGCACTTCCTTTTGGATGCTGAAAGTTCCGCTACGTACGCTTGAAACGACGTAGAGGAGAAGGAACACGGCCGAGAGAACGCTGAATAAATCGGAGTAAGCCGTCCAGAACGTCTCTCCACTATCCCGCTTATTTTTGATCTTATCGTAATCAAATGCCACTTTTCAGGCCTCCCTATCCACCTTCACTTTTCGGCCGGGGGTAAGGATTCCTGAGGGTTTTATGAGGGAAAACAAAAGATTACCCGCCAACTTCTCGTCGATCGGAATACATTTCCCGAAATCGGTGGTCATTTCGTCAACCTCGTGACGATTTATTTTAAAAGTCCTATCCCGGGAGGGTCGGCCACTTTGATATCATCTATGAAACATGGGTGATCTGTTCGAACGATTCTTCAACCTCTCGGAAGACCTCTTTCTGGTGACCAACCCAGAGGGGATCGTGCTTGAGTTGAACTCTGCCTGGGACGAGGTGCTTGGGTACGACTCCCGGGAATTAATCGGTAAAGACCTTTGGCGTCACTTCCACCCCGAAGACTTACCGCATACAGTTCTTGCCCGGACGAATCTGCGGCAGGCCGGAGTGCTCGAGGGGTTCGAGAATCGCATTGTTTCCCGAAGCGGGGCGGTTTCTTGGGTACGTTGGAAAGGAAAATTCGACCCCGAGCGAGAGCAGTTTTTTGGCGTCGCTCGCAACGTTACGGGTGAGCGGGAGAACAACGGTCAGGAGCGCTATCTCCTAGATTCATTCATGCGCTATTCTCCTAGCATCGTCCACTTGAAGGACCGGGAAAGCCGATACCTCTACGTAAACGATAACTTTCTGGAGAGAATGAAGCATATCGACGCGACGTTCGTAGGGAAGTCGATCTGGGACCTCTACCCTGAGGAAATTGCGAGTCGACTCCAGCAGAATGATCGAGAAGTTCTCACGAGTGCAGAACCGGCTATTTATGAAGAACGCATGATTTTCCCAGAAGGGAACCGGACTTACCTGACCTCTAAGTTTCCCCTAACGGATTCGGCCGGAAACCTTTACGGGATTGGGGGTATTTCCACCGATATTTCTGATTTAGTTAAGGAGCGTGAGCGTTCTACGATTCTCCGTTCGCTGGTGGAAAATTCGGGAGACGGATTTGGTTACTGCGATTCGAACTCTAACCTTATTTATGTAAACCAATCTCTTCAGAAGACCTTTGGTTGGAACCTCAGTTCGGGCGACCTTTTGGTTTACCTATCTCCGGCGAGTCAAACTCTATTTCGGAGCGTCGTCTTACCCCAGGTACTCGGAACACGTAGAGAATGGGAAGGTGAAATCGAATTCCTCGATCGGACGACCGGCAACTTTATCCCGGGATGGCAGAAAGTCTTCCGTTCAGATGCCGGTGACGGAAATACTTTTTACATTGGTTTTTTCATCACCGACCTTCGACTCCGTAAACAGTCCGAGCTAGCGACTCTCCAAAACGCAAAGATGGCGTCCCTCGGAATCATGGCGGCCGGGATAGCTCACGAAATAAATAACCCACTCACCATCATTCACGGCACGACCGTTCTCCTTCGAAGGGCGATTCATTCTGAAAAAGCAGATCCGGAGAAGTTACTTAACGGACTCGACCGTATCGAGAAGACCGCCCTGCGAATTTCAAAGATCATCCGGGGACTTCGGGTCTTCTCCCGCAGCGCCGAAAAAGACCCGCTCATGCCGACTCGTTTAGACGAAATCGTGCAGGACACGCTCGACCTCTGCCAGGAACGGTTTCGAGATAACGCCATCGATTTACGAGTAGCACCCATTCCGGCCGTTTCGCTCCACTGCCGCGCTACGCAGATAACTCAAGTTCTCCTGAATTTCTTACAAAACAGCCTCGACGCTGTTTCTTCCCTCTCGGAAAGATGGATTTCAGTCGAGTTTAGAGACCTAGACACGGGTTACCTAGAACTGAGCGTGACCGATAGCGGGCGAGGAATTCCCGACGCCATTCGGGCAAACATCATGGATCCCTTCTTCACCACTAAAGAACCGGGCCGAGGCACGGGTCTCGGACTTCCTATTTCAAAGGGCATCATCGACGAACACGGCGGGTCGGTCTCTATCGATACGACTTCACCCCATACCCGGTTTGTCATTCTACTTCCCCTCTCAAAGACCACCACTCCGGTTCTAGAGACGTCAATGTTTTGAATTCTGCACGGCACTTATTACCGAGACCGAAAAGTGCGCCGCCCCGTTATTCTAGACGCTAGCCCTCGGGAGGCCAGCGATGACTCG
>JANXTV010000199.1 GCA_025352185.1 Oligoflexia bacterium | reverse complement strand
TCTCTCCGAGCTGCCGGTCGTTCGTAATGATCTTTTCCGGCATCTTACCTTCCATGGTTACTCCACTCATAGTGCATTGCCCTCCTTGGCATTTGCGCCCGCCAGCTTTTTGCGGGCGAGCTCTTTCCAAAAATCGTTTTTATCGCTCGCAGCCGCCTGCTTCAGCAATTCTTCGATCTTCGAATCTTGGTTTTCTCCGCTCTTTTCGAGCGAGAGTGCGTACTGATAAAGGGCGCGATTTCCACCGAGTCCGGCTTTAACCGCGCGTCCATAGGCTTCGGATGCTTCGCCCCATTTTCCTAATTTCCCGGCGAGTTCCGCTTCACTTAAGATCCAGTTTTCGCGAGGGGCAATCGGCTTTAGGCCCACGCCTTCCGCTTTCGCGTGCGATCCGTCGGCAGGATTCGCGCGCTGTAGTTTCCGGTACGTCTCGAGAGCCGAGCGGGTATTCCCCCCCTGCTCTTGCAGAGCCGCGGTCCACTGATCGATTGCAATGCGGTCGAGCGAATCGTCTTGGCTCATTTTTGAGAGGAGCATCGAAGCTTTCGAAGCATGGGAAAGCGCGCTTGCCCATTTTTTATCGGACTCGGCGATCAGGCCAAGGATAATTTCCTTTTGGTACGCAAACGGAGACTCGTCCGACATGCCCGCGAGCTTTTCGCGAATCGCGGTTTCGTTCTTCTTCCGGTCGACGACCCACAGTGCCTTCGCATCGGTAAAGTCACGTTCCGAGGCCTTTAGGCGACCTTCGAGTCCGGTCGAAGCGATCGCCCGTCCGCCGCCGAGGCCTTTAGCTTCCCGGTCATAACGTTTTGCGATCTGTTCGGCCGTACGCCCGAGACTGAGCTCGGAAGCCGCGCGCGAAAGGCGAAGCAGATATTCGGGGTCCGCGAGTGCGAGACGTTCGGGAGTAACGTCTTCCGACATTTCTTCCGCAAGATTTACCTTATCGGCGTACTTATCGTAAAACTGCACGGCCTCGAACTTACTTCCCGCATCGAGGAGCGCCACGACCCGCTTCCGGAAAAGCTTTCGTTCCATCCCCCGGAGCCAGGCGTAGGCGGAACTCTTCCGGGAAATTTCTTCGCGCTCTTTAATCGCCGCGTCGAGTGCCGCGACCGGGTCATCGAGTAGAATCATCGAACGCACCCGAATCATCGAACGAAACTCCGCGAACCGGTCGAGGCGCACTTCATTACGACCATCAAATTTTTCGGTCTCGGCCTTAAAGAAGTCCGCCGCCGTTTTTGCGTCGAATCCGCCATGATCGTCGCAAGGAATGAGGCGCATGCGTGCGATCACCGCGCCCGGGCTGAACGGATAACGGTTAATCGTTTCGAGGAATCCAGCGCGTGCCCGCGTGGCCGCCGCTTCGCCCGACTTACGTCCCTCGATCTCGGCGAGCCGAACGAGCGCGCGCCATCCGGCGGGATGTCCGGGAAAACGTTTCGTGAAGTCGGCGAACTGTTCGCCCGCGCGGTCGAGCTGACCGAGCCAGTAGAGTGACTCGCCCCGATTAATCTGCGCGGACGCGAGTTTTTCGGATTCTGACGGAAACCGTTTCGCGGCGTCGAAGTATGCGGCGAGTGCCCGGTCGTACTGGCTGCGGTAAAGGTACGCATCCCCGATTCGCAGCGAAGCTGCCGATTTTGCTTCGACGGTCGGAGCGTTCGCTTCGACCCAGCCGTACTCGATTACGGCGCGATCGGTTTGCTTAATCTTATAGAGCGCCTCGGCCGCAATCAGGCGCCAAGCCCAAACGTTCCGGTGCTTCGGATACTGCGTCGCGAGCCAGAGGAATCGCTCGATCGTTTGCAGTTCGTTTCCGGCCTTCCGCTTTTCTTCGGCGAGGTACAGGGCAGAAGCCAGAGCCGCCGGGCTTCCCGGATTTTTCTCCCGAATCGATTCGAAGAGCGCATCAGCCTTTTCCTTAAGTCCGAGACGCAGGACCGCGTTCGCGCGGAGGAAGGCCATATCTACGCGGTGGATACTGGAGGGAGCTTCCTTTTCGAAAAAGTCGAGCGTGCGAATCGCGAGGGCGTAGTCCCGTTTATCGTAGAGTTCGCGCGCGAGCCGCACGTAAGACTCGTCGGCGGCGCCTTTTTTAGGCTCTAAAAATGGATAGTTTTCATCCGGCGGACCCGAAGGAAGGTACTCCGTGAGGTTCGGTACTTCGTGGTACGGAATAAACTCGAGGAAGAGATCGATTCCCTCTTGGAGTGGTTCCTTACAGAACCGAGCGACGTCGGACTCAATCGCCATCGCCGCTTCGGCCGCGATTCGTCGGTCTCGGCGCTTTTTCGCCTCGGCGTCCGCGCGTGCAATCGTCGCCTTTTTCTCGTCGACGGCTTTCTTCGCTTTTACTTCCGCGACACTCGCTCCACCCTTCGGCCAGAAGTCGACCACGAGACGGGCCGGGTCCTTCTCTCGGTACGTAAACTTTTCCATATTCGGATTGGCGATGGCGTTCGCTCCGGTTCCGAATTTCCAGCGGCCCGTGATCGTAACCCCGGTGTCCCCTTCGGTGACCTTTACCGATTCGATCCGCGGATCCTTCATGCGCTCGAGATCGGCCCCGCCGAGATAGAGATCCTGAATCGCCACGCCCCGGAGGAGGAGGGTGAATCCGCCGTCGACATCTTTCCATTCGGTTTCCACCGACGGGTCGAGCGAGATCGCGAGACGCGAATGAGTCTTTAAGGTTTCAAGCTGGAGAGAGGATGCGCCGAAAGCGGAAAACGACAAAAAACTGACCAGCGCTACGCTGATGATCAGTTTCCGAAGATTCGCACCTAAGGACGAATATGTAGCTTCCTGCCGCATCGTCATTCCGTTTTTTACCTAGGGATCTCGGACTCTTCTTGAATCCGAAAGCCTACCCCACCGTTTATATAGCAATGCCGGGGCCAAGCCGGCCCCTTTTGCCGATTCGAAATGGCCCAGCGGCAGAAGATTCCGATCCCTAACCCTTTTCGAGTGAAAGATTTTTCCGAGACACGTCGCAATACTCCCCAGACCCCTCCGAAAAACTGTGGCGTATCTTGACTACATCGTCAGAAAGAACGACGGAGTCCGTCAAACGCTTGAGCCGTTCGGTTGCCTGATTCCACTCCGCGATGAAGTCACCCTTGAAGTAACCGAGGGTTTCGATTCTAATGGTGGAACTTATGCTGAATTCCTGCGAACTTCGCTCGCTTTTCGGAATCGTCACTTTCTTGACGCTATCTTCCTGCTCGACGCTCGTCGGAAATATTAAACCGGTCGATGAAAAATCGGATCGGTACCAAATCGTCGATCTGGCGAAAGAACAACCGACCCTTTGGCGTAAACTCAGCGCGGCGAGCCTCCAGCCAAAAGACGCCCAGATCGGAACGAACGCCGATGCATTCTCTTCTGAAGTCACGGACTTCGCCTTCCAGTCGGTGAAGACGGCCGCCATCATCTCGTTAAATTCTTCCTGCCGAAAGGGACGCGGGGCTGCGGCCGAACTCACGCCTTACTTAAATGAACTCCTCCTCGGCATCACCGATATTTCCGAGAAGACGGAGACCACGCTCGAAGTCGCGGGAGTGCCCGCCGCGCAGGAAATCG
>JANXTV010000190.1 GCA_025352185.1 Oligoflexia bacterium | reverse complement strand
TTTCCGCCACCGAGTAAACTGTAAAGTACGGCGTCCCGAAGGGTCGGGGGACAGTCCTCGAGGTATTTCCGGGCTAAAGTTTCTAACGCGGATTCGAAAGCGGTCGCGGTGGGGTTCAATGCCTTATCCTTTAAGGATCGGGAAGCGGCTGGGACTGAGAGAGCGGTCCCAAAAATTTCATTCCGAAAGTCCCGTCCGGATGTTTGTACTGGCCCAGGAGCGAGTCGAGAAGGGAAATCGTCTTTTCCTGCTTATAACGATCAGAAAATGCGAATTTTAGTTTCAGGGTACCCTCGGAATTCTCTAATTGGCGAAGGAGCTTAATCGTTCCGCTCATCGTACCATTGAGGTCATCCGTACCGGAAGGCTTCCCGAGGCGAAAAGTCGTAAAGGTCGCGTTCCCGCCGCCGACCGCAATTGAAATCACGCCTTCTCCGACCGAGGTGCGCGGCACTTCGAATCCCATGACTTTCTGGGCGTCGATAACGAGCTTCTTAATCGTTAAATCGATTTTCCCGGTCATCGCCACGATCTGGGCGGTCGTCCCCGTGAGTTCGACCCCGCCGTTTAAATTAGCGGTGCCCTCTAAATCCGCCGCAAACGGCAGGATGCCCATCTTCCCGAGGTCGAGATTATCGAGGGCGAGATTAATGTCGAACTCGTCCCCTTTTGCGAGGACGACTCCGGATAAAGAGCCGGATCCTTCATCTTCGAGACGAAAGTTTCCGCCCAGTTTCCCCTGCAGTAACGGCAGAATCGAAGGTGCGACTTCGAGTCGAGAAAGTTTAAGAGTTTTTTGAGTGACGGATTTCGTGAGGCGAACTCCGGTCATTTCGTACTTTAGTCCCAAACCTAAAGCGATGTGCCCTTCGTCCGCCGAAACCTGGATGCCCATAGGAATCATCTGTTGATTTATGGTGCCGAGAATCCACGCGTGGATTTTCGGTTGGGGCACTTTCACGAGCGTAAAGAGAACGAGCATTGATAAAAAGAGAAGTCCGAGGAATATCCATTGGAAAACGCCGCCCCTGGTCGGTACTTCGTTTTGGTCTAGAGTTACTTCCGACGACATCGATACTCCTCTTACTGCCTAATTTTAAATGCGGAGACCATGAGCGTGGCATCGAGAAATCCCGTATCGTCCGGCGCGGTATCCACTTGGAGTCGACGAATTTTAACCGTCCGCCCCCCATTTTCTATTTCGTGAACGAAGCGAGTAAGCTGGCGAACGTTCACGTGTTTTAACGTAGCTTCGACGACCGTTTCCTCCGGTCCCGTAATTCCGGCCGGAAGGGGAGTGGCGGCGGACTTTGGATCCTTCGCCGCCGTCTTTTCCTTTGGGGAGGGGGCGGCCGCGGCGCTCACCACTTTAGCCGAAACGATCGCGAGCGCGGCCGGATCGAATCCCGCGGGTTGTGCCTTACTCTGCAGGAATTCCGCCCAGGGCTGATCGTCGCCACCGTTAAAACGCGAGGTCACGTCCTTCAGGCGTCGTAATTCTTCCTGGGACCCCTGAATTTTCGCGATGAGCGCGAGCCGGTCATCGATATCTTTCTTTTTTCCCGATACGGAGAGGACATTCATCCCTACGAATCCGACGATTCCGACCGAGCTCCCAATTAAAAATAAATATTTCAGCGCGACGCGCGTCCGCGAATCGAGTTCGTCCCACTTTACTTTTAGCTGTTGGAACCAAACTTGATCTTGGATTTTATCCGAGAGGTTGCGAAACATCTGGGAAAATTTAGATTCATTTTCCATTGATGAGTACTCCCGTATAGATGATTTTATATTTCTTCTCGCCACTCTCCGTCTTAACGTCCTCGAGTTGGCTCTTCTGGAATTTCTTCATTCGTGCTTCGAGAGATTTCGTGAGCTTCTCGGCAATCTGCGGATTTGCGACCCAGAACTCGAGTTCTACCGGAGACTCGTTCAGCGTGGGGCTGGTATACGGATCGATTCCGCTGGAGCCGACTTGGTAGCGCATCAGATCGACTACGGTTTCTCTCGGTATATTCGTAGAAATATCCCGTAGGAATTCGAGAGGCGAATGGGGATTCGGAGTCAGGAGGGCGACGATCTGGCGTTCCTTATTCAGTTCGGCTTCGATATTTTTCTTCAGGCTCGCCGTATTCGCCACGTAAGTTTTAATTGCGGTGGGGGTGAGCGTGCCGAAGAAACCCTTTACGGTCTTTTCGAGCTGAATATTCGTATCTTTTAGGCGCTGATCATAGAGAGTCGACTCGACGCCGAGGATAATCATTAAGATAACCGCCGAGACCGCGAGGGTTCGGAGCGAGCGCGCGAAGAGCGAAAGATCGAGATCTGCCGCCTTTCCCGTTTTTGCATAGTCTCCCTTACGGAAGTTAATCAGAAAGGGCCGTTCGCTCGTAATAAAGGAAAGCGCGGCACCTGCGGCTAGGGAAAACTTAGCGTCCGTTTCTTCACTATAGGTGACGCCGTTCTTTACGGCGGAAAGGGCGCGAAGGGGCTGGCACTGGACCTTAGTCTCTTCCGTCAGCACGGCGGCAATCCCCGGAAGGAGGGAAGTACCACCCGTGAGGTAAACCATTCCCGCGCGGTAACCGGTCAGATTCTTACACGAAAGATCGGCTTGGCGAATATCCCGGATGAGTCCCTGCAGGGCTTCGTACACGGTCTCGGAGAAGTCGCGCTGTTGCTCGGACACGGAGCCGAGCTGGGTTAGCGGAAGAACAAATCCGTTATCAATCTTCGTTTTCTCGGATGCATCCACGGATAGTGAATACCGGTTCGAGAGGATGACGTTCACTTCTCGTCCACCCCAGGCCACTTCGCGGCACATCAGGGGTGAGCCATTAAATTGGGCGTAGATCACCGTTCGTTCGTGACCCACGTTTATCAAGATGACGGGGCGTTCTTCGACGACCGCGGGTAAATTTATTTTTCGGAGCAGAGCTCGGTAGCAAGCGGCTTCCGTCGTGATGATATCCGGGTCGATTCCGGCGGGGATCGCGAGTCCCAGGTAATCGGATACGGTCGTCCGTAAGCAGGCGGCCACGTGGACCTGAGACTCATTTCCCTGAGTTCCCATAATGACCGAATCCGAGACGGCCTGGTCCGCTTCGAAAGGGAGATCGTCCTCGAGCTCGAAAGTCACGCTCGACTGGATCGCTTTTTTATCGCGTGTCGGAAGTTTCAGATTTCGAAGGGTGACTCGGTTCGCGCGTAAAGGAACGACGACGCGGTCCGGAGATTTTGGCAGGGACCGGATGAGACCCCCGGCGACGGCAATCGCCGACTCGTGCGGGTTTACCCGAACCTCATGGTATTCATGAATTTCGAATCGCCCGAAAGCCGTATCGACTTCCACCGCTTTAATGCTGGTACTTCCAATGTCCAGTCCGAGGATTCGCATGGTTTCTCCTAAGATTCTCGCATGAAGAGCAGGCGAAGGCCAGCCGCATTCGGTTGGGTCGTGGTCGCATCGGTCGAGCCGGGGCCGCCGGTTCCGCCACCCGGAGCGGGCGCGTCCGCCGGCGCTCCCGGGGCTTTCGTCTTTTTCTTTGCCGCATCCTGGGCTGACTCCAGCATCACCCAAGCCTCGAGAATACGGGTCGCTTTATTCACTTCCGCCGTGACCGTGATCTTAAAGATCTCTTCGTCGACCAGGATTTGAATTCCCTGTTTAGTGAGCTTCGTTTTCAAGTCGTCGAGGGTCGTGGAACTCTTAAAGACCGCGATGTTCTTCTCAATGTACTTAAAAAAGTCCTCGGGGGCCTTAAACGTTCCGTCCACTTCGGTCGAATCACGGTCTTTATAGAAAGTCGTGACCTCTTCGTCGGTAATTCCCGTGAGGAGGGCCCGGAGCATCGGTTCGGCGACCTTATTCACGTTAATACCCGGGGTCGTAAATGTCGTAAAATTCGGTGCCAGAAGGTCGAAAAGGCCATCGTCGATGGGATTAATCATCCGGAGTTCATTGATGCTGTAGAAGGGTGCTTTCTTATAGAAAGTCTGTTTTCCACTCGCGTTTTTGGGTTGGTATCCGAAGTCTACCCAGCCGAGGATATTATCGTAGATTTCCTCGACGTCCACATCACGGTACTCGGCCGCGAAATCCTGATCCTTCTTAAATTTCTCTTCGACCAACCGGAAGAGGAGGTCTTTCAATCCCTTCCGGGCTTCTTCGACGTCGAATTTGAGCGCTT
Source organism: Oligoflexia bacterium (assembly GCA_025352185.1). Taxonomy (GTDB): domain Bacteria; phylum Bdellovibrionota; class UBA1018; order UBA1018; family UBA1018; genus JACMQW01. Next base: position 250 of record JANXTV010000190.1, on the reverse strand, counting down.
TTTTCTTATCGCTGTCGCGGGAAACGCCACCCGCTCCCGGATCGGGCGGAGGCGGCGGAGCGGTACCTTTTTTCGTCGGCGACGGTGCCGGTGCGGGCGGCGCGAGGGCGGCGAGAATGGTATTAATTCCGACCTTATCGGACTCTGATTCAATCACCGCCGTAAATTTTCCCGGGAGGGTGGACTCGCTTTGGAATTTTTCGATCTCGTCTTTCAGAACTACCGTGAGCCCGGGCACGTCCGGGATAGG